>DATFAH010000218.1:0-3460 GCA_035254805.1 Caryophanales bacterium
GGGTAATCCACAATCTAGAAATTCAATTTTATGTAGTTGGTGGTGAAGAAACGGAAATTAGTAGTTGGTATAAACGAATTGTTGTCCCTAAAGAAGAAATTGATTATCCAAAATTTGTGAAGTGGCTCAGGAAAAATGTCCATTTTACTATTGGAGTTGCCCCACTAACTCCAAATTTACTTAATCAATCAAAGAGTTACTTAAAATATCTAGATTATGCTGCATTAGGAATACCAGGAGTATATAGTGAACTAGAACCTTACAAAAAGGTTATTTCTTCTGATTTCAATGGATTATTGGCAAAACATTCTGTGAAAGATTGGGAAAATCATTTGAAGAGACTTATTATGAATCCTTCTTTGCGTGAGGAAATAATTCAAAATTCTTATCAAGACATCGTAAACAACCATTTATTAAAGGAGCACACGCAAAAATGGTTAGAAATTATTTCTGATTAACTTTATTTTACGAAATCATCAAAGGGTAGATACCTATTTCCCTGGATCTACCCCACTTTCTACTACTTAACCACTTATCAAAAATTTACCATCATTTCCTATATAAACTTTGTTTATCGGATCTGTATACTCTCCAACGCTTAATGCATTCCCTTTATACCTCGTTCCTTCTCCAAAAGTCAGTATAGGGATATTCTTTGATTGAATATAATCAATAATAGTAGCCAATAATACGGGACTAAATGCATCCGTATTATAACTATGATTGAGTAAAATCAACCAGCTTTTATTCGCAATATTTTCATCTATTACAGGCTTAATGTCTGTATTAAAATTCATTGATTTTAAAGGTTGAAACCTACTCAAATACATATTATCAACTGGAGAAGTATTTAAGCCTCCTAATGCATTAACACCATATTTATAATATTTCCGTGCAATATATTTATATCTGACTGCTTGTGATCCATAATTCCCCCAAGGATACACAATTGTACTATATCCAGCTAACCCATTATCGAAAAACCATTGTTGAGAATCCCTAAATTCCGCTTCAATGACAGAATCAGGAACACTAGGTAAATTATCTCTAAAAATGGATGGACTATGTGTTTTACTGTGACTTAATGTTTCAAATCCTTCATCTTGAAGTAATTTCAATTGATTCAAAGTTAAATAATTAGGTGTTCCTACTAAGCCAGTTATAATTGATAAACTGCATTTTACGCCTTTACTGTCAAGGACAGGCTTCATATTTGTAAGAAATTCCTCATGTCCATCATCATCTGTAATGGTTACTACACATCCGTTATAGTTAAAAGGGACCTGAATAGCTTTTGTTTGCCAAAAGGTCTCTTCTAAATTCTCAACATCCATAACTATACACATTCCTTTCAATTTAAATCCAAAGTAAAAACACTTCTTAATAAATATTTTCTAACGATTTTTAGATTCCCAAGAAAATCCAATTTCTGGATCGTTCCAAAGTAATCTTTTTTCATCAGGATCATTTTGATCATATGATTCAGTTGTAAAATAAATAATCGTGGCCGGTCTTTGGCCTAGTACACGATAACCATGTGCCACTCCTTTAGGAATAAGCAGCAATATTGGATTTTCTTCGCCCATATAATAAACATCTGTTGATCCTTTTGTTAATGAATCTTTTCTCAAATCATATAATACCACTTGGGCGTTACCTGATGGAAAAAACCATAAATCATCCTGCTTTTCATGATAATGAAATGCCTTAATGATTCCTGGATAGCTCATCGACCATGATGCCTGACCAAATCTAGATAATATATCCGATTCTTCATCTCTAATCAGCTCTGCAAAAAAACCACGATCATCACAATGTTTTACAAGCTTCTTTATTTTAACTCCTTCAATCATGTCCTTTCTCCTCTCGAATGAACTCCTTTAAAGCATCATTCCATGTCCGAAGCGGTTTTATCTTTTCATTGATTAAAGCTTGATTCGCGAGCACTGAATACCGTGGTCTTGGTGCTAATGCTCCGTATTCTTCTGTTGTTATTGGCCGCACCATTTCCGGTTTAAACCCCGCTTCTGTCATGATAGCCCTTGCAAATTCATACCATGAACATGATCCGGAATTACTTACATGGTAAATGCCCGCTTTTTTATCCAGCAATTTAGTAATAGTATCTACCAAATCTTTTACATAAGTGGGAGTACCAATTTGGTCAGCAACAACCTTTATTTCATTATTATTCTTAGATAGTTCTAACATTGTTTTTACAAAATTGTTGCCTTCATGCCCATATAACCAAGATGTGCGAACTACCGTTCCTTTATTTAAAAGATTGACAAATCTCTCCCCTAGCAATTTACTCATACCGTAAATAGATTGGGGGTTTGGCACATCCCCTTCAAAATAAGGTGAAAATTTTTGTCCATCAAACACATAATCCGTGCTAATATAAATTATTCTTGCCCCAACTTTTTCAGCTGCTTGTGCAACATACCCTGTTCCTAACCCATTTACCTCAAAAGCAGTTCGATAATCTATTTCACATTGATCTACCTCTGTAAAAGCTGCCGCATGTACAATGATAGTAGGCTTAAATTTTAAAATTTCTCTATCAACATCCTTTTTACGCGAGACATCCATTTCTTCTCTACCCAATCCAATAACCGTAAAGGTTTCTGCTAATTTTTTGGTCAGTTCTTTTCCTAATTGTCCATCAGCACCCGTTACTAAAATAACCAAATGTTCACCTTCCTCCCATTCCATGTCTTTTATACCATTCAATTGTTTTTTTAATCCCCTCTTGAAAGGTGAATTTATCTTTCCATCCTAGTTCTCTAGTAATTTTCGATGAATCCATTGAATACCGGCGGTCATGCCCTTTACGGTCTTGAACAAATTGAATCAATGAATGGTCTTTTCCTAAATAGTCAAGAATGGTTTCCACTACTTCTCGATTTGTTTTTTCTTCTGATCCGCCAATATTATAAATTTCACCTGGTATACCTTTCTCAAGCACTAAATGAATAGAACGGCAATGATCTTCAACATGAATCCAATCACGGATATTTAAACCATCACCATATATAGGAATCTTTTTGTTATTTAAAGTGTTCGAAATAATTTTAGGAATAAATTTTTCAGTGTGCTGCATAGGTCCATAGTTATTGCTGCATCGTGTAATGAAAAGTGGGAGCTGATGGGTTTTAAAATAGGAGCGTACAAGCAAGTCTGCACTTGCTTTACTTGCAGAATACGGGTTATTTGGAGCAAGAGCCGTTACTTCAGTAAATGGAGGATCAGTTTGTTCTAATGAGCCGTACACTTCATCTGTTGAGATTTGAATCATTTTTTTGGCCTCCCCATTTAAAACAGCTTGGAGCAAGTTAAATGTTCCAGTAATATTGGTTCTTATAAATGGATGTGCATCCTGAATGCTGCGATCCACATGGGATTCAGCTGCAAAATTTATTATTGCATCATATTTTTGATCAAATGCTAATTTAAGTTC
>DATFAH010000219.1:0-2118 GCA_035254805.1 Caryophanales bacterium
TAAAGCTGCCTTGTAATAAAAAGGCGATAACATATAAATACAATAAACCCGGTTCCTTGAACTGACTGACTAGCGATATTCCCAGCTTTTTATAATTGAATTCACGAGGCTGGAAATGGGTTGATTTAGGTAAGGTAAACCAAAATAGTAAACTTGCAATTAAACTAATGATCCCGATTCCGACAATGGCAATGTGCCAATCAAAATAATCTGTTAAAACTCCACTAATAATTCGGCCGCCCATTCCGCCAATAGAATTTCCACTAATATATAAACCCATTGCTAGTCCAAGACTTGGAGGATCTATTTCCTCTCCTAAGTATGCCATGGCAATAGCGGGTAAGCCTGCTAGCACAATTCCTTGCAGGATTCGGAAAAATAGCAGGAATTCAAAGCTTGGGCTAAAAGCTGTTAATATTGCTAAAACGGAAGAAGCTAGCAAAGAGATGGTCATGACTGACTTCCTTCCATACACTTCTGAAAGAGAGCCGACAAAAAGCATGCTAATTGCTAATGCTACAGTCGTTGATGAAACAGATAAACTTGAAGTTGCCGGTGAAACGTGGAACTCCCTCGCAATTTCTGGCAACAACGGCTGTGTACTCCAAAGGATGGCAAAAGTATTAAATCCGCCGGCAAATAAAGCAAAATTTGCCATTCGAAAGTTCCTTGTACCACGTTTTATATAACTCATGATGATATGATCTCCTTTTTAAAAACAAAATGAATGAATTTTGGTGTCCGCCTCCATTTCATATTTATTTAGATGGAATTGTTGCTTCAAAAAGTTCCCTATATAGAAACCTATCAACCTTTTGAAATTTATGTATATGTTTACCAACCCATCTATTACAACCCTATCATACTCCTTTCTTTTTCTAACTTCCAATCTCAAAACTTGTTTTTTTAGAAATCCATCATGGAAATAGGTAAATTAGGAAGGAAACTCAGTTTGAGGTGATTTTCTATCACATAGAACAAAAGCGCAAGCGCCTTGATCATCGACGTACAAACTGGAGGGGCTCAGGCTCGAGATAAAGGAAACACAATGAGCCGAGAGGCGAATTGATGTTGACTTATCGTAGGGAGGAGGCCCGAAGTTTGCTAGTCGATAGGCGCTTGAGCTAGACGGCAATAAACTTAATTAAAGTTATCAACAAGTTAGTATTTTATAATTTCCTAAACGACAAAAAAGGCCCAGGTTTTCATCCCGTGCCTTAAATACATTACCTTTTCACGATCGCTAATAAAAAAATGGTCAACATAATGCAAAATGTTCCAATCCACTCACCAATGCCAAATGGGACGTGAAGCCATACAACAGCTAAAAAGGCTGCGGATAATGGCTCTGCACAAGCTAGCAAACTTGTTTCTGATGCACGAATGTATTTCGTGCTCTCCAAATAACAAAAAAAGGCGATAAGTGTCCCAAAGATCACGACAAAAATGACAGCTAATAACGATGGTAAATTCCATTGTCCTTGAAAGACCCAAGGGGGATGAATAAAGCTAAAACCGATCCCGCCAATTAACATTCCCCAGCCAACGGTATTTAATGAGCCCCATTTAAAAAGCAATCCAGCTGGTTGAATTGTATAAAATGCTAAAGCAAAAGCAGAAGCAATTCCCCAGAAAAAGGCTTCCTTAGATACGGACAGTGTTTGAATGTTTCCGTTAGTCACGAGGAGAAATGTCCCGACTAACGCCAGAAAAACAGCGAGTACTTCATTTTTAGTTGGAAATTTTCTCGATTGAATACACAAATAACAGGTAATAATAACAGGTGCAATGTATTGAAGAACCGTTGCAATTGCAGCATTGCCGTATTCAATCGCAACGAAATAAGTATATTGAACGCCAAGCATACCCAAAACTCCAAATAGAATGAGTTCAAAAACATCTCTTTTGTTTTTCCATATACTCCAAATATCTTGTTTCATTCCAAACTTAGAATACAATATTAGTATAATTCCAGAGCATAGCAAACGTATGTCTACGAGCCAAGCTACACTGAAGCCTTGTTGTTGGAACAAGAATTGAGCAACTGTTCCCGATATCCCCCAAAAAATTGCAGCCATTAGGACTAGAATAATTCCTTTTGTCCTTAAATTGGATAAC
>DATFAH010000220.1:0-13603 GCA_035254805.1 Caryophanales bacterium
AGCATGAACAAATCCAATGCTTAATAGATTAGAAAAGCGCAGG
Organism: Caryophanales bacterium; assembly: GCA_035254805.1. Taxonomy (GTDB): domain Bacteria; phylum Bacillota; class Bacilli; order Bacillales; family Cytobacillaceae; genus JAUZPL01. The sequence continues at coordinate 44 of DATFAH010000220.1, forward strand.
AGGGGAGAGCAGATGTGGAAGGGGTTAGGTACGTTTAGTTTATGTTTTGTTTTATTATTCGGAGCATTCCTGCCACAAAGCAATGTTATGGCTGCAAACGGGACTGCTACCATTGGCGCTGATTCCGTCAATATTCGTGAGGGTCCAGGGTTAAGCTATCCACTTGTAACCCATGCTAATAAAGGGGACAAGTTCCCTATTTTAGCAGAAAACAAGGAATGGACCCAGCTTCAGTTGACAAATGGAAAAACAGGATGGATCGCCAATTGGCTCATTGCCAAAAACACTCAAATCGTATCAACAAACTCTGGTAACTCTGGTACCACTTATGTAAAGGCAAACACAAATCAATTAAGAATTAGAACTGGTCCAGGAACTAGCTTTCAAATTATTGGATATTTAAACAAAGGGCAAAAAGTCTCGATTCTTGATAAAAATGAAAATTGGATAAAAATTTCTTCAAGCTTCGGAGCTGGTTGGGTTTCTAGTCAGTATTTAGACGTTCAAAAAGAGCAAATAACATCAAACAATTCAAATCAGCAGGCAACAAAAACAGGTATGATTACCACAAATGGACTAAATGTCCGAAAAAGTCCCTCATTAACAAGCAGTGTGATTGGAAAGCTTGCTAAAGGGATGACTGTTCAAATCTATTCTGAAAATAATGGTTGGATGGAAATACAGTTTTCAAACCAAAAAGCATGGGTGAGTTCTCAATATGTTGATAGCAAACCGAGTTCTTCATCAGGTTCTTCCAAAACAAATGGAACTATAGGGACAGTTACTGCGAATAGCTTAAATATCCGCAACGGGGCATCTTTAAATGCCAAAATAATTGGAACTGTAAATAAGAATCAGCAATTTCCCATTTTAGAGGAACTAAATAATTGGGCAAAAATTGAATACAAATCTGGAAGCTATGGCTGGATTGTCAGCTGGTATCTAGATAAATCGTACTCTAACAAGTCTAACGGTTCTGGGCAAACGGTAAAGGGTAGTACGGTAACCATTTTGCAAAATGGTTCCAATATTCGTAAGGGTGCCAGTTTAAATACAGATGTTCTGTATAGGGCAAATGCAGGGGAAAAATTTTCAGTCGTCAAAGTAACAAATCAGTGGTATGAATTAAAACTAAAGAATGGAACTACTGGCTTTGTTGCAGGATGGATCGTTTCCTTAAGTGGTTCAGGGCCGCAGATTGAAAAGCCAGGAGCAGACGGCTATCTTAAAAATAAAACAATCGTTATAGACCCAGGGCACGGCGGACAAGATACAGGTACAACAGGTGCTAGAGGTACACTGGAAAAGAAATTAACACTTAGAACAGCAAATCTTTTGTATGACAAGCTGAAGGCATCGGGAGCAAATATTATTTTGACTAGAAATAGTGATTCCTATATTTCGCTTCCTTCACGTGTTAGCACATCTAGATTTCAACAGGCAGATGCTTTTGTAAGTTTGCATTACGATAGCAATTCAGTTCGATCTGTTCGTGGTATGACAGGATATTATTATTATTATTCCCAAAAACCACTTGCTGAGTATATTTATTCCTCCACACTTAGCGAGACAAAACTAAATGATCGCGGTGTGCGTTTCGGGGATTTCCACGTTATCCGTGAAAATAGCCAAAAAGCAGCACTAATTGAATTGGGTTACTTAAGTAATCCTGAGGAAGAATTAACCCTAAATTCTGGAGTATTTCAAGAAAGTGCTGCTACAGGGATTTACAATGGGCTTGCCCGCTATTTTAAAGAGTATTGAAAAAGCTTGGCGATTTTGCCAAGCTTTTCTTAATTCTTACTATCTAAAATTAATGTCACGGGACCATCGTTTATTAATGAAACATCCATCATGGCTCCAAAACGGCCTGTTTCTACTCGAATCCCTTTTTCAGAGAGCATTTGGTTGAATGATTCATAAATTTGATTTGCCTTCTCAGGTTTAGCTGCCTCCATGAAATTTGGCCGTCTCCCTTTCCGACAATCTCCATATAAGGTGAACTGTGAAATAGAAAGAATTTGACCCCCTACATCTAATAAGGATAAATTCATTTTTTCATTTTCATCTTCAAATATTCGGAGGTTTACAATTTTATCAGCTAAATATTGAACATCCTCTTCTGTATCCTCATGCGTAACACCGGCCAATAAAACAAGCCCGCTAGTAATTTGGCCGACCACTTCCCCTTCAACCGTTACACTTGCATTTTTACTTCGTTGAACAACCACTCGCATTTTTTTACTCCTTAACTCATAATTCGGCGTACGGAATAAATATCAGGTATTTGTTTGATTCTCTCGACCACTTTGTGTAAATGGCTTACATTATGAATAGCAATGGACATGATAATGGTGGCCATTTTATTTCGGTCCGATTTCCCTGTTACAGCTGAAATATCTGTTTTCGACTCATTTACAGCCTGCAGAACCTCATTTAACAAGCCACTGCGATCATAGCCATTTATTTCAATATCCACATTGTATTCCTTACAATCGTTTAGTGATGATTCCCATTCAACAGGGATTAATCTTGATTGTGCCTCATTTGAATCAATATTTGGACAATCTGCTCTATGAACAGATACACCGCGTCCCTTCGTAATAAAACCGACAATCTCATCACCTGGAATAGGGTTACAGCACTTAGATAAACGGATTAAAAGATTGTCAATTCCAGATACTCGTACCCCGGATTCACGCTTTTTATTAGATGAATATGTTTTTATATCCGCGATTTTGTTATTAATATTTGCTGCTTGCTCTTGATCTCGTTTTTTGCGCCATTTTTCTGTTAATCGGTTGGCCACCTGCAGTGCCGTAACACCATTGTAACCAACAGCTGCAAACATATCCTCTTCATTCGTAAAATTAAATTTATCTGCAACCTTTTTCAAATTCTCAGTTGTAAGAATTTCCTTAATATCGAATTCCATCGATCGAATCTCTTTTTCAACGAGTTCTTTCCCTTTTTCGATATTTTCATCCCGACGTTGCTTTTTAAAGAATGCACGAATTTTATTTTTTGCCTGGGAGGTTTGGGCAAGCTTTAGCCAATCCTGACTTGGGCCATAGGAATGTTTGGAGTTCAAAATTTCAACGATATCGCCTGTTTTCAGTTTATAATCAAGCGTCACCATTTTGCCGTTCACTTTTGCCCCAATTGTTTTATTGCCGATTTCAGAATGGATTCGATAGGCAAAATCAATTGGTACAGAACCTGAAGGCAATTCGATAACATCCCCTTTTGGGGTAAACACAAACACCATATCAGAAAATAAATCAATTTTAAGAGATTCCATAAACTCTTCCGCATTTTGCGTATCGTTTTGAAATTCAAGAATTTCTCTAAACCATGTTAATTTTTGCTCATAAGAGGTTGTATCGGCAAGAGTTTTCCCTTCCTTATAAGCCCAATGGGCTGCGATCCCGAATTCAGCAATTCGATGCATTTCAAATGTCCGAATTTGAACTTCCAGTGGATCACCTTTAGGTCCGATGACAGTTGTATGCAAGGATTGATACATATTAGGCTTAGGCATGGCAATATAATCTTTAAATCGGCCTGGCATTGGTTTCCAGCAAGTATGGATAATTCCAAGAACTGCATAGCAATCTTTGATGTTATTTACAACAATCCTAACTGCCAATAAATCATAAATTTCACTAAATTGTTTATTTTGCAGAGCCATTTTCCGATAAATACTATAAATATGCTTTGGACGTCCAGAAAGTTCAGCTTTGATTGAAACATCGTTTAATCTGCTTCTAACTTCTTCCATGACATCCTCTAAATATTGTTCGCGCTCGGCCCGCTTTTTCTTCATTAAATTAACAATTCGGTAATATTGTTGTGGGTTTAAATATCTTAAAGCGGTATCTTCCAATTCCCACTTTATTTTCGAAATACCTAGCCGATGTGCAAGTGGTGCAAAAATTTCAAGTGTTTCATTGGAAATTCTGCGCTGTTTTTCATTAGGCAAATGTTTCAATGTCCGCATATTGTGCAAGCGGTCTGCCAGTTTAATGAGAATAACCCGAATATCTTGGGCCATTGCCACAAACATTTTCCGATGGTTTTCAGCTTGTTGTTCTTCGTGGGATTTATATTTAATTTTTCCTAACTTTGTTACACCATCGACAAGCATCGCCACTTCGTCATTAAAGGCTTTTTCTAAATCCTTTAAGGTCACATTTGTATCTTCTACAACGTCGTGGAGGAAACCAGCTGCAACCGTAGCAGGATCCATTTCTAAATCAGCGAGTATGCCTGCAACCTGAATTGGATGGATAATATACGGTTCCCCTGATTTCCTATATTGTTCACGATGAGCATGCTTAGCAAATTCATAAGCTTTTTTAACCATTTCTACATTCTCATCATTTAAATATGCTTTGGTTTTGTCGATGACTTGTTCGGCGGTCAATACCTGATCATTCGCCATGAAATCACCTTTATTTCGTATCATTTATTAAAATATTTTTAATCAATTTTTAATTAAAATTTAGAATGATTGATTGTTACTATTATCGAAAAAAAATGATGAGATGTAAAGGGATTGAATACTATTTTTTACAGGAAAATTAAAAATAATGTCGAATATTGTATTTTTCTTCTCAATAGCATGAAAAAAGAGTACCCAAACGAGTACTCTTTAACTCCATTAATACTGCATTAATGTCAAAATATCATAGCTATTTAGCTTTTGTTTACCTTCTAAATAAGTTAATTCAATTAAAAATGCAATACCCGCAACAATCCCGCCAAGTTCCTCAACAAGTTTGATTGTTGCTTCAATGGTACCGCCTGTTGCAAGTAAATCATCTGTAATCAGAACACGTTGACCAGGTTTAATGGCGTCCTTATGAATGGTAAGGACATCACTACCATACTCTAACCCATAATTTACTTTGATTGTTTCACGAGGAAGCTTTCCTTCCTTCCGAACTGGTGCAAAACCAACCCCTAAGGAATAAGCTACAGGGCAACCAATAATAAAACCGCGTGCTTCCGGTCCGACTACAAGATCAATAGCTTTTTCTTTTGCATATTTTACAATTTGGTCTGTTGCATATTTATAGGCTTCACCGTTATCCATCAAGGTTGTAATATCTTTAAATTTAATTCCTGGTTTTGGCCAATCAGGCACGATTGTGATAAATTGTTTTAAATCCATTATTCTATTGCCTCCTCAATTTCAACTGACTCTTTTAAACAACAATCAAACCATTTCTTTAATTGCTGGAAAGATGATAAAAGCAAATCACTTTCAAGATTATACTGGTCCAACTTTATTTGGTATGTTCTTGAGTCAGTTAAATCGCGCTTTAGCGCTTGCCTTTTCAATGTAATAAATCCATTGTCTATTGTAACAAAATCCAGTTCAGAAAACACCTGCGACAAGAAGAAAATTGTTTCCTTTGACCAGCCTCTGCTATTAGCAATCGATTCCCCATAACGATTTAAGTCAATAGGTCCTTTTTTTAAGAGCAAGGCATAAAACCATTTAAAATGATCTCTTGTTGGCATGGTGCTAAAGAAGTCACTGGATTCCTTGTAAAAGTATGCATAGATTCTTGCTGGTTTCTTCCCAAGGAACAATTGCTTGAGCAATTCCTTTGATGGAGGAAGATCAACTAAAGCCACATTAGCAGCAGATAGTTCTAGATTTTTTGCTTCTTGACTCGTTTGAATAAAAATAGCTTCATTTTTCAAAACTGGATTTAATTTTTCAAAAGTATCTTGATTAAAAAGAATACATTTTCGATTTTCAACTGGGACCATTTCATGTATAATGCTAATTTGCTTAGACCCTCGAAAATCAAATAATTGCCATGAATCAATTGCCACATCTTGGATAAAGATTTGTGGTTTACGGATATTATTCCACTCATTAATTGATAATTCACCAATTAATGAAACTTTTGATGATGGAGAAATGTGCTCAAATAAAGTTCCTAAACCAAATCCAACACCATCAAGACTTGAATCCTCTTTTGCTACCGTAAGTTTCAAATGGTTCTGTTCGCTGCCAATTTTTCTGATATTGGCAATCTGGACATCTTTAATAGCTACTTTTGGTTTTGGATTATCCATTCCAAAAGGTGACAGCAAGTTTAATTCATCCAAGGTTTCTAAATCAATACTTTGAAGCGAAATTTCTTGATCTAACATGGTAACCGGAATAAAATCACTGTCTGAGAGCTGCTCATTCGCAAGATTATTTAAGCGTGAGCGCAAATCATGAACATCATCAATATTTAATGTCATGCCTGCTGCCATCGGGTGACCGCCAAAATGCGGCAGAATCTCTCTACATGTTGAAAGGTTTTGAAATAAATCAAACCCTGCAATACTTCGAGCTGATCCCTTGGCAAGGCCCTTCTCTCGATCAAAGCTAAGCACGATCGTCGGACGATAAAACTTCTCAACTAACTTGGAAGCGACGATTCCAATGACTCCTGCATTCCAGCCTTCTTTACCAATGACAAGAACTTTATTTTCTGCTATCGGAAAATTCTTTTCAACTTCTTCAATTGCCTCAAGCGTAATGCTGTTTACGATAGATTGCCTCGTTTTATTCAAAACATCCATTTCTTCTGCTAAACCTTCAGCTTCATCCAGATCCTCTGTTAATAGTAACTGAACAGCAAGTTCAGCACTTTCTAAGCGTCCAACGGCATTAATCCTTGGTGCTAAAGTAAAACCGACTGTTTCTTCATTAATTGAAATTAGATTAACCCCTGCTCGTTTAAAAACAGCCCTTAATCCAATATTTTTCGTCACCTTCAGCTTTTCTAAACCTTTTTTTACAATTAATCGGTTTTCATCTTTTAATGAAACCAAATCAGCAATCGTTCCAATTACCGCTATTTCCAATAAATGTTCCGGCATTTTACCATAAAGAGCATGTGCCAATTTAAAAGCCACTCCAACCCCAGCCAATTCACGAAATGGGTAAATACTGTCCGGAAGCTTTGGATGAATAATCGCAATGGCCTCCGGAAGGCTAGGGCCAGGCTCATGGTGATCTGTAATGATTAGATCAAGCCCTAATTCTTTCGCAATTTTGGCTTCATGAATAGCAGAAATTCCTGTATCAACCGTGATGATTAATTTGATCCCATTTTCGGCAGCATGACGAAAGGCATTTTCATTTGGTCCATATCCCTCAGAAAAGCGATTTGGAATATAAAATTGGACATTAGCTCCTAAATCACGAAGAGACATCATTAAAACGGTTGTACTGCTGACACCATCTGCATCATAATCCCCATAAATTAGAATGGGCTCTTGTTTCTTGATTGCTTCAAAAATTCGTGTAACAGCCTTTTCCATTCCTTTTAGTAGATACGGATCATGAAACTGATCTTTTCCATATAAAAAATACCTTGCAGTATCAACAGTATCAAGCCCACGGTTAACAAGCATGGATGCAACTAAAGGAGTAATTTTTATTTCATTCACAAGTGTTTCAACCTTTTGGTCATCAGATGTCAGAACATTCCATCTTGTTTTCGACTTTAACATAGTTCCCTCCTCAAGCCTTTCTAATTATACAGGAGCGTATTTATTATGAAAAGAAAAACCGCAGAAGTCTGCGGTTTATACTTGTGGTTGATCAGAGTATTTTTTCTTCTGTTTAACTGTTTTGATTGTTCCTTTTTTCTTAAGTTCTCTAGCCTTTAAGACTACCCATAGGGATGATGCGACAAATATGGAAGAATAAACACCGATTAATAAACCAACGAGCAATGCGATGGAGAAGTTTTCAATAGACGGACTGCCAAAAATGAGCAATGCAATTACGGTAACCATAACTGTACCAACTGTATTAAGGGAACGAGTTAAGGTTTGACGAATACTCTGATTTACTACATCAACTATATCCTGGAACGTCTTAAGACGTTTCTTCTTGTGCATATTTTCTCGCATCCTGTCAAATGTAACAATCGTATCGTTAATGGAGTAACCAACGATAGTCAAGACAGCTGCGATAAATGTTAAGTCAACTTCCAGTCTTGTAATACTGAAGAAGGCTACCATAAAGAAGGCATCATGTAGCAAGGAAGCAATGGCTGCGATTGCCATGTACATTTCAAAGCGAATGGTAACATAAATAATGATACCAATGGAGGCAATCAATAAAGCAATTAATGCATTTTTCGCAAGCTCTTTACCAACAGTTGGTGAAACTGTACTTACGTTTGGTTCATTGCCAAATTTCTTGGTAAATGTAGTTTTAAGATCAGCAATTTCTCCCTTGCTTAAAACTTCTTTAAGCCTGGCAGCACCAATTTGATTTTTATCTCCTGAAAGAACAATGTCATCTGATTTTAAACCTAGTTTATCAAATTCGATTTGTAATTGTTTTGTTGTAAGAGAGGTATTTGATAATATCTCTACCCTAGTACCTTTTGAAAAATCAATAGCTAAATTCAAACGGAAGACAATTAAAATGACTAGCCCAATCGCAATTAACGCTCCAGAAAAAATGAAGAATATCTTTCTATTTTTCACAAAATCAAGTTTATCAAATCTGGTTGGAAGATCTAATGTATCAAAGTTTTGATTGATGTCCTTAATTTCTGATTGCTTTACACCAAACCATGTTGGTTTTTTATTCAGGAATTTACTGTGCACCCATAGACCAAGCAATAGTCTTGATCCATAAACGGCAGTAAGGAAACTCATTAAGATACTGACAATTAACATGGTCGCAAACCCTTTAACAGAGCTTGTCCCATAGAAGAATAGAACTCCAGCCGTTAAAATGGTTGTTAAGTTCGAATCAAGAATCGAGGTGAAGGCATTTTTTTCACCAGCCTGAAAAGCAGACTTGATTGATTTACCTACCTTTAGTTCCTCTTTTATCCGTTCATACGTAATGATGTTAGCGTCCACAGCCATACCGACACCGAGGATGATCGCGGCAATACCCGGTAGCGTCAGAACCCCATTCATCCAATCAAATATCAACATAATCAAGTAAATATAGATACTTAATGAAAGGACAGCAATAAAGCCAGGGAAACGATAATAAACAAGCATAAATAGGTAGATGACCGCAATGCCTATAATACCTGCATAGACCGTTTTATTTAATGCGTCTGTCCCAAATTTTGCTCCAACAGAGGTCGAATACACTTCTGTTAATTTAACAGGAAGTGCCCCTGCATTGAGAAGTGAAGATAATTCCTTCGCTTCTTCAACCGTAAAGCTTCCAACAATCGAAATTGTATCCTGGTTAAATATTTCTTTAACTGTTGGTGCTGATAAATATTTTGGATTTTTCTTTATAATTTCAGTTTTAAATGAATCTTTTCCTTCATTAAAATCAAGCCAAATCACTAAAAAATTATTTGGAGCCATATTCACAATTTCTTTTGTTACATCTCTGAATTTGGCTGCACTCTTTAGTTTTAATGAAACACTAGGTTTTCCATTTTCATCAAATGTTTGTTTTGCTCCGCCTTCAGCCAAATCCGTTCCGTCCATCATTAGACGGTCATTTGCATCTCGGAATGTTAGATTCGCTTGCGTGGATAAAATTTTACGTGCTTCATTTTGATCTTCTACTCCAGCAAGCTGTACACGAATTCGATTTTTCCCTTCTACTTGGATACTTGGTTCACTTACTCCAAGGACATTTATCCGTTTATCAAGGGCTTCAGCAGTACTGGCCATTGTTTCTTTATCAATTTTTTGTCCTTTTTTAGCTGGATGCACTTCATACAATACTTCAAATCCACCTTGAAGATCCAAGCCAAGTTTTTGATTTTTTAAGATATTTTTGCTCGTTACACCCATTACACTTCCTAATAGCAGGATAATGAGCAGGAATGCAACAATTCTACTGCGTTTTACCATTATGTATTGCTCCTCCTTAGGCTTTGGCCAAATCCTTATAAAAATAGCTGAATGTCATAGCTTTTATTATGAAATAAGATAGATAAGCTGTCAATTTTCCTCTATACAAAAATTGCTATTTAAGCAACTCATTCCAATCATTTTCATCGTTTAGCAATAATTCCGGCGACTTAAAAGCCTCAATTGTTGCAAAACTCATATAGTCACTTACCTTAATGGATAAAACATCTTGGACAACTTCGAAAAGTTTCTTATCAGTGTTTACTTTCTTCCATTTCTTTTTCACGAGATATTCCCAAAGCTCTTTTTCTGATATGGTGTTATATCCGAGTAATCGAAATTCTTCAAGTTTACTTCCTAAAGCTGGTTTAACTCGAATGCGAAAATGCTCATATTCATGGCCAATATTCAAAATGGCTGCCTCCTTATGAATGGATGATTTTCAATTTTTAAAAAGTATGCCTCCTTGTCATGCTTTGTCCACCTATGCGCATATAGTTAATTGTAAATGAATTCACCTATTTTGAGAAGGTGGGAAGTGTATGTCCAAGTTTTTAAGAGGAACTTTTATCCTGCTGATTGCAGGTTTAATTACAAGATTGTTAGGATTCATTAATCGAATTGTGATCGCAAGAAGTATTGGAGAAGAAGGTGTTGGCTTACACATGATGGCCTTTCCAACTTTTATTCTTGTCGTTACCATTACACAGCTAGGCTTACCTGTAGCGATTTCCAAAAATGTTGCTGAAGCAGAAGCTAGAAAAGACTACACTGAAATAAAAAGAATCCTTGTTGTTTCACTCGTCGTGACGATTTCTTTGTCGATTATCTTTACACCTGCACTGATTCTTTTGGCACCAATTTTATCTAATACCCTTTTTACCGATCAAAGAACCTATTACCCATTAATCGCAATTGCTCCTGTCATTCCCATTATTGCCGTTTCTTCCGTCTTAAGGGGATATTTTCAGGGCAGACAAAATATGAAGCCGGCAGCCAATTCACAAATTCTTGAACAGATTGTCCGAATAACATTAATTGCATTTATGACTAAGGCATTCCTCCCTTATGGAATTGAATATGCTGCAGCAGCCGTTATGATTTCTTCTGTAATTGGCGAATTAATCTCACTGCTATATTTAATCACGACCTTTAAAATAAAAAAAAGGTTTAAACTCCGAAAAGATTTTTTCCAATTTGCTCAATCTGGGAAAAAAACCTTCAATGATTTGATGGCAATTGCCCTTCCTACTACGGGAAGCAGGATGATTGGATCTTTAGCATGGTTTTTCGAACCAATTGTTGTGTCACATAGTTTAGCGATTGCCGGTGTAGCAGCTGTTACTGCCACAAAGGAATATGGATCATTAACTGGATATGCATTGCCATTATTAATGCTTCCTTCTTTTATTACATATTCATTAGCCACCTCGCTTGTTCCTGCTATTAGTGAGGCTAATTCTCAAAATGATCACAAATTGATTGAATACCGGCTCCAGCAAGCATTAAGATTTGCCTTTTTAAGCGGAGGGCTCGCGGTCATTGTTTTATATGTTTTAGCTGATCCATTAATGAAGCTCATGTATGGATCAACAAAAGGTTCTGATTTTATCCGGTTAATGGCTCCATTTTTTATCTTTTATTATTATCAAGGTCCACTACAGGCCGTGCTGCAGGCTTTAAATCTTGCTAGGGCAGCTATGATTAATAGTTTAATTGGAGCAATTGTAAAAACAGCAGTCATATTTTTACTCGCCACACAGCCTTCATTTGGAATCAAAGGTGTGGCATTGGCGATCATGGTGGGTACAGTATTAGTAACGATTCTGCATTTTGCAACCGTATTAAAAAAAATTCCCTTTACCTTTTATATTCGGGAATATCTTAAAAGCTTTTTCGCTATGGGTGTATCTGGCTGGTTAGGATATTGGCTGTATCAAAATTTTTACATTGATGAACATTTAATTATTAGGGTCATTTTATCCATAGCGGGAATGTCCATTGTCTATATGATTTTATTGCTTGCGCTTGGCCTTGTGAAAAAAAATGAAGTCAAACGAATTCCCGTTATTGGAAAGCCATTATCAAAATGGGTTTTTCGCTAAAAAATAAGGGCACGCATCTTAACTTATGCGTGTCTTTGTTAATGATCCCATATGTCAATAAAGAAATTCCCATTTTCAAAACTGCAGAACGAGATTTTTTTTATTTCATCGTAACCTCTTTTTTTTAATTCCTGCCTTAACCATAGATTTGTTTTTTGAATCCTTTTTAAGTTTTCCTCATTGATGGTTCCATCAATAATCAATGGAATTGTTATATCCCCGTTTTTCACTTGATTATTTTGATCTTTTTCTTTTTGAATAACGGATAATTTACCAGATGGCTCTAAAATGGCAAACTCTACATCAGCAATACTGCGAATATCCTTTTCTCGCAATTGCATCATTAGATCATCAAAATTGTAACGCTGCTTTCGCATCGCAATTTCATTTATTTTTCCTCTTTGAATAATGATCGTCGGATTTCCATCCACAAAGTCACGAAAACGTTTACTTTTTAACGAAATGAACGCTAAAACAATTTGAACAATCATTAACGATATCATTGGAAATATCGTATGTAGGAGTGGATCCTTTGTATCTTCAATAGCTATGACGGCAAGTTCGCCTATCATAATAAAAACCACTAAATCAAGGATACTCAATTCACCTATTTCCCTTTTTCCCATTAACCGAAAAATAATCAATATGATGACATATAAAAATATTGTTCGAAAGATAATGATGAAATGCTCTTCCATTTATGCCGCCCCTTTTCATATTTATCTTTCATCAAAGTGGTATAAAAAATAATATGAATTTATTTCCAAATAGTTCAACCTTAAAACAAATGTAAAAAATAAAATTCTATTTTCAAATAATCAGAATATGCTTGTACTAGGAGGAAACCTGCCTGTAGGTTTACCTTTTAATAAACAGAATTACTATATGCCTTATCGGCAACAGAAGGGGGAGAATAAAAATCGAATCAAAAAGCTTAGGAACAGCCATACTTTATGGGCTCATTTTTATTTTTATTTTTGCCGCATTCAGCAGTTTGATTTTTTCCTTTATTCTTAGATTTACATCTGTACGGGAAATATCACTCCAGTACATTACGACTGCCATTTCGTTTATTGGGCTATTCGGTGGTGGGTTTTTAACTGGAGGAAAAGGAAAACAAAAAGGATGGTTGATCGGGGGGTTAACGGGATTAATCTATTCTCTAATTGTCTTTTTATTTCAATATTTAGGTTATGACCGCATCTTCACATCTGAACAATTCATCTATCACATTTGTTATATCCTAATTGCAATGATGGGTGGAATACTCGGTGTAAACATGTCCACGTCCAATTCTCGGACAGCTTAACTAAAGGAAATAAAGGAAGCCAAATAAAAATTCGGCTTCCTCTTTTTGTGTTATCTTATATGTTAGTCTTTTTTCGCTAACTTATCTTCCATCGCTGCTTCCACCACTTCGCGGATGGCAGAGCGCTCATATGTCAGACGGCTTCCGTCACCACATTTAATTACTGCCTTATTGTCATCAATTGAATCTACAAAACCATGTAATCCACCAATAGTGACGATTTTATCACCTTTTTTAAGATCACTCTGCATTTGCCGAACCGCTTTTTGACGTTTT
>DATFAH010000221.1:0-3564 GCA_035254805.1 Caryophanales bacterium
TGATTCAACCAACAAGGAGTTTTATTTTATATGGATTCTCTCGTTATTCTTACAAGTAGATTCCCATATCCGCCAGGAGAGGAATTTTTAAAAGGCGAGATAGAGGAACTCTCAAAATTCTTTTCTGCTATAAAGATAATGCCTGTTACCTATCCAATTGATGAAGATAAACAAAAAGAAATTCCAAAGAATGTGGCAGTGATAAAGCCATTAGGTTCATCCGGAAAGGCAGGCAGAGTGCTTCAGATGCTTGGTGATTTCCAAGCCATGAGATGGTTTATGTCAGAACTGCCGAATGCATCTAAGATTGGAATAAAAGCTGTATTAAAATTGTTAAATTGGACAGCTATTGCGAGTGAAATCAAGCGGGCACTGGAAAAGGGGCAAATTGATTCGAATGCCATTTATTATTCGTACTGGCTGACCCCTTCTGCGACGTCATTGGCCATGCTGAAGGAAAAGGGAATAATCCAAACGGCTGTTTCTAGAGTCCACGGTGGGGATTTGTATCAAGAAAGGCATCAGCCTCCATATCTCCCTTTCCAAAAAAAAGTGATTTCTATCCTTAATCAAACCTATTCTATTTCAGCGAATGGGAAAGAATATTTAACTAAACTGCATCAGCTTCCAGAAGGAAAAATCACGATTAGCCGGCTCGGAACGAAGAATGAGCATCCTTTTCAGGCTTTAATTGGTTCATCCCATTCTCTAAGGATTATTAGCTGCTCCTATTTAAAACCTGTCAAAAGAATTCATTTGTTAGTGGAAGCGTTGAAAAAGGTCGGGGTCATCGTTGAATGGACTCATATTGGAGATGGTCCAGAAAGAGGAAAAATTGAGAATATGATGAAGGAACTGCCAGAAAATATCTCTGCCCGACTTTTAGGGAATTTGAATAATCATGAAGTAATCCAGAATTACGAACAACATTCCTATGATCTATTTATAAATGTAAGCGAAAGTGAAGGAATCCCTGTTACAATTATGGAGGCATATAGCTTTGGCATTCCGGCGATTGCAACGGATGTAGGTGGAACGTCAGAACTTGTTAATCCGGATAATGGATACTTGCTGCCGAAGGAATTTACTCCAAGGGAACTTGCTGATCGGCTTGAGGAATTCCACCGGTTAGATGCAGACAGCAAATCTAAAAAGTCTCGGAGTGCGTATTACACTTGGGATCAGAACTACAACTCACAAAATAATTACAAAAAATTTACTGATGATTTAAAGGGAGTATCATTATAAATGAAAGTGCAGGAAAATTCTTTTCTATCAAACAGTATCATTACATTGACCCGTCAAGTTGTCAGTATTGTAATTGGAGTCATTATCCTTTATATCTTAGCGAAAGGACTTGGACCTGCAGGTCAAGGAAACTACACCCTAATCACTTACTTACCGATCATGTTAATGACTTTTTTAAACTTTGGATTTAATTCATCTACTGTCTTTTTTATTAGTCGAAAAAAAGTGGACGTGAATTCTGCTTTTTCAACGAATATTATTTTAGGGATTGGCCTTGCGCTTATTAGTATGCTTATTGGGGATATCGTCATCCACATAATGGCTGCCACCAAATTTAAAAATATTGATTCGAATCTTTTGCAACTAAGTTTATTAGCCTTGCCAGGAATGTTTTTGATGATCTTTTTGCAGACCATTCTGCAGGGTATTCAACATTTTAAATCCTTTAATACAGCATTAGTAGTTCAGCAATTTTCGACTCTTTTCTTTTTAATTGTTTTTCTGTTTATTTCCCATTTAGGATTAATGGGTGCAATTCTTTCCTTTACATTTGGCTATATTTTTGCAGTTATTTATATGATCGTCTTTTTAGTCAAATTTGCAAATGTTTCTTTCTCATTTAAATCTTTCTCCTTTGAACATTTTAAGGAAATGACAATATACGGACTCAAATCCCATATAAGTAATGTTATGACCTTTTTAAATTACCGTTTGGATGTTTTATTATTGGGTTATTTTTTGACAGAATATTTTGTAGGGATTTATACGGTTGCGGTAAGCTTGGGAGAACGTTTATCTATATTTTCGCAGTCCTTTTCCCAGGTCCTTCTTCCCCGTGTTGCCGCCTCGAATATCGAGGAAGACCGGAATAAGATTACATCCATCCTGAGCAGGACTATCCTTTCTTTGGTTATCTTTGTTAGTGTGTGCATTATTTTATTTTCTGACATTGTATTTCGGTTATTTTTGCCGGATTATCTAAAAAGTTCACTTTTGTTAAAATTATTGCTTCCTGGATTAACCTTTTTAACTGTCGAGAAAATTCTTTCAAATGATTTGGCTGGCCGGGGAAAACCTGAATTGAATATGTATGTATCTTTTTTTAATGTGGCATTTAATGTTATATTAAATCTGTTCTTAATTCCTGCTATTGGAGTTGCCGGAGCAGCGATTGCTTCCTCCATAACCTATATCTCAAGTTTTATCATTAAGGCGATACTTTTTAAATCCGTGACAAAGGTCAAGTTTAGTGACTTTTTATTATTGAAGAAATCAGATTTTGTTCTTTTGAAAAAGGTATATCAAAACTTAAGATATCGAACAGCCGGAAATAAATAAAGTTGGGAACGGTGAAAATGAACGTATTGATTACTGGGGGAGCCGGTTTTATTGGTTCTTTTACAAAAGATCTATTAAAAAATAATGGACATAAAATTTACATTGTAGATAATCTTATTACAGGAAAAATAGAGAATGTAGAGGCAGATGAGGTTTTTATTGAAGGGGATATTCGTGATGAAGCCACTTTGGCAAAATTACGGACTTATTCCTTTGATGCGATTATCCATCTGGCTGCCCAAACAAGTGTCCCTGCCTCAATGGCAAATCCACTGTATGATTTAAGCGAAAATCTGGAAGGTACAATAAAGATATTAATGCTTGCGAAAGAGACAGGAGCGAAGAAATTTATCTTTGCCTCCTCTGCAGCCGTCTATGGTGATAATGACCATTGTCCACT
Organism: Caryophanales bacterium; assembly: GCA_035254805.1. GTDB lineage: Bacteria > Bacillota > Bacilli > Bacillales > Cytobacillaceae > JAUZPL01. The sequence continues at coordinate 2,987 of DATFAH010000221.1, forward strand.
CGTAGAGACTGATCGGCTTATTCCAACCTCTGCATACGGTATTACAAAAATGGGAGCTGAAAGTTATATTTCCATTTTTTGCAAAGAATATGGTATAGAGCCTACAATCTTAAGATATGCCAACGTTTTTGGACCAAAACAGTCGAAGGACGGTGAAGGCGGAGTGATTAAAATCTTTATTGATAAATTACAATCTGGCGAAAATCCAACCGTCTACGGGGATGGAAATCAAACAAGAGATTTTATTTATGTTGGTGATATAGCCAGGGCCCATCTTGCGGCTTTAAATGGTCCTAATGGATTATATAATGTGAGTTCGCATACCGAAACAAGTGTGAATGAACTCATCGAAATTTTAAAAGAGATTTCAAAGAAAGAATTTGTTCCCCAGTATACTCAGGTGAGAGAAGGGGATATTTACCGTAGCTGTTTGGATCATACTAAAATCAAGGAAAATTTAGGGTGGTCACCTCAAATCTCTTTACGAGAGGGACTCACAAGAACGTACAAAGCACTATCTACAGCAGAATAATGTAATAAAATTGCAATGTTTTTTCTATGTTTTTCAACATTCTTTC
>DATFAH010000222.1:0-3035 GCA_035254805.1 Caryophanales bacterium
GAAAAAAACGAACATGTTTCGATCGGTATGGATATTCAAGGAAAAACTTTACCAGAAATGTTGGAATTATATGAAGGCAAAATCATTCAACAAACACTTAATCGTTTGAATGGCAATAAAACATTAACGGCAAAAACATTAGGGTTATCAGTAAGAAATTTATATTATAAACTAGATAAATTTAAACTTGAAAATAATAGCATGCAATAATTTTCATATAACGCAATATTCTTCATTTTTATTTGTAACAAAATAAAGCGTTTTCATCGTTTTGTTTTGGCACGATATTTGCATATTATTATAGCGGAAGTTATTTTTTTGAAAGAAGGGGTTGAAATCAAATTGTTACTTGATGCACTACTAGAACTAGCAACCCAAAAAGGCATCAAAACCGTAGCAGTAGCTGCAGCAGAGGATTCAGAGGTTATAGAAGCTGTTTCTGAAGCCATTAAATGCAATTTGGCTAAATTCATTTTATTTGGCAATGAAGAAAGGATCAAACAGATTTTAAGTGAGAAAAACGCCATAAATCTTGAAAATGATGTTCCACAAATTGTTCATGTTGAATCAAAAGAAAAAGCAGCTGAAATGGCTGTCAAAGCTGTTAAGAAGCATGATGCGGATGTTTTGATGAAAGGAAATATCCCAACAAATATTTTGTTAAAAGAAGTTTTAAATAAAGATTATGGTTTAAGAACAGGAAGTGTTCTTTCTCACATTGCTGTTTTTGAGGTACCTGAATTTGATCGTTTTATTATTGTTACAGATGCTGGAATGAATATTGCTCCAGATTTAGCGCAAAAAGTGCAAATAACCAAAAATGCTGTTTCGATTGCACATTCAATTGGAATTAGCAATCCAAAAGTTGCTCCCATTGCTGCAGTTGAGGTAATCAATCCTTCAATGCAAACGACAATAGATGCTGCCACATTAACTATTATGAATAAGCGAGGACAAATTTCTGGCTGTACCATTGATGGTCCATTAGGGTTAGATAATGCTGTGTCTACTTTTGCTGCGGAACATAAAGGGATAGAAAGTGACGTAGCAGGCAATGCGGATATTTTACTAGTCCCAACAATTGAGGTAGGAAATGCTTTGTATAAATCTCTAGTTTATTTTGCGAAAGCAAAGGTTGGGGCCATTATTGCCGGAGCAAAATCTCCAATCGTATTAACATCCAGGGCAGATTCTGCAGAAAGCAAGATCTATTCTCTTGCACTAGCTCTATGCTCTGTCATTAAATAAACTTTTAAAAATTAGAGGGGGAATTTAAATGGAAATCTTCAAGTATTTAGAAAAATATGATTATGAGCAAGTGGTATTTTGTCAGGATAAACAATCAGGATTAAAGGCTATTATTGCCATTCATGATACAACATTAGGACCTGCACTTGGCGGTACACGTATGTGGACATATGCATCAGAAGAGGCAGCAATTGAAGATGCACTTCGCTTAGCAAAAGGAATGACATATAAGAATGCTGCAGCTGGATTAAACCTTGGCGGTGGTAAAACGGTTATTATGGGCGACCCTCGCAAAGATAAGAGCGAAGCTTTATTCCGTGCATTTGGCCGTTATGTTCAAGGCTTAAACGGCCGCTACATCACTGCTGAAGATGTAGGTACTACCGTTGCAGATATGGATCTAATCCATGAAGAAACGAATTATGTAACAGGTATCTCACCAGCATTCGGTTCATCAGGAAATCCTTCACCAGTTACTGCATACGGTTGTTACGTAGGTATGAAAGCTGCTGCTAAAGAAGCATTTGGCATAGACTCATTAGAAGGTAAAGTAATCGCAGTTCAAGGTGTTGGAAACGTTGCTTACACACTTTGCGAATACTTGCACAACGAAGGTGCAGAATTGATTGTTACAGATATTAATAAAGAAGCAGTACAACGTGCAGTTGACGCATTTGGAGCTAAGGCAGTTGATCCAGATGAAATTTATGGGGTGGATTGCGACATTTATGCACCGTGCGCATTAGGTGCAACCATTAATGATGAAACAATTCCACAATTAAAAGCAAAAGTTATCGCTGGTTCTGCAAATAATCAACTAAAAGATACAACACACGGTGACCTTATCCATCAAATGGGTATTGTTTATGCACCAGACTATGTCATCAATGCTGGTGGTGTTATCAACGTTGCTGATGAATTATATGGATATAATCGTGAGCGGGCAATGAAGAAAGTTGAGCAAATTTATGCAAGCATTGAAAAAGTAATTGAAATCTCAAAACGTGATGGTATCCCAACTTATGTAGCAGCTGATCGTATGGCAGAAGAGCGTATCGCAACAATGCGTAATTCTCGCAGCCAATTCTTACAAAATGGCCACCATATTTTAAGCCGTCGCTAATCTTATTTACTTAAGTATGTAAGGTAGAGCGCTGAATTTTATATTCAGCGCCTTTGCCTTGACTTTTAGTTTTTTTACTCGAAAAAGTAAGGGACTTTCTTTTATCTGTTACACCAGATTTAGGTTTGGTGTTAACTGAGTTTTCTAAAGAGTGCCTCGTAAATTAATTCCTCTGGAGGTCAATACATTGCAGGAAAAAGAATATCGAATACTTATCATTAATCCAGGTTCGACTTCCACTAAAATCGGTATCTTCAATAATGAAATTTCCATTTTAGAGAAAACGATACGTCATGATGCAAACATAATCAATTCATTTGACAATATCATCGATCAATATGAATATAGAAAGAACACAATATTAGAAATATTGGATACTGAAGGGATCAATATTTCTAAATTAAATGCAGTTTGTGGTCGCGGGGGCTTACTTCGCCCTATCGAGGGTGGAACATATTCTGTGAATGAAGTGATGCTTTCCGATCTAAAATCAGGTTTTTCTGGTCAGCACGCATCAAATTTGGGTGGAATTATTGCATTTGAAATTGCATCAGGCCTAAATATCCCTTCATTTATTGTAGATCCTGTTGTTGTTGATGAACTTGAACCCATTGCAAGAATTTCTGGATTTGCAGAAATCGAAAGAAAAAGTATCTTTCATGCG
>DATFAH010000223.1:0-6639 GCA_035254805.1 Caryophanales bacterium
AATATTATGTCAAATACACCGTTAAACACATCACCTAGAATGGAACATTCATCAAACACACTTCAAAGAAAATTAAAAGCTCGCCATTTAACTATGATTTCATTGGGAGGAGCGATTGGAACAGGGCTTTTTCTTGGCAGCGGTCCCGCTATTCACACAGCAGGCCCAGGCGGCGCATTTGTAGCATATACCGTAATTGGGATTATGGTTTTTTTTATAATGACCAGTCTTGGGGAGCTGGCCACATTTATGCCAGTCAGCGGCGCTTTTAGTACATATGCATCCCGTTTTATTGATCCATCTTTAGGATTTGCTCTTGGCTGGAATTATTGGTACTCATGGGCAATGACTTTAGCTGCTGAGCTTTCGGCATCAACAATGGTTATGAAATTTTGGTTTCCACACAGTTCATCCTTTTTATGGAGTCTTTTATTTTTAGTCCTTATATTCCTGCTTAACTATTTGTCTGTCCGAGGTTATGGAGAAGGTGAATACTGGTTTTCCTTTATTAAAGTGGCAACGATCATTATTTTCATTATTATTGGTATTTTTATGATCTTCGGCATTTTTAATGGTGATCCGATTGGATTTAAGAATTTCACGGTAGGTGATGCACCATTTGCAGGCGGGTTTATGGCAACATTGGGTATTTTTATTGCAGCTGGCTTTTCCTTCCAGGGAACAGAAATCGTTGGTGTTGCAGCAGGTGAAAGTGAGGATCCTGCCAAAAACGTTCCCCGTTCGATTCGTAGTACCTTTTGGCGGATATTCTTATTCTACTGTCTTGCTATTCTTGTTGTTGGCTTAATAGTTCCTTATACTACCAGCAGTTTACAAGGCGATTCGGTCATGGTTAGTCCATTTACGATGGTATTTAAAAAAGTCGGCCTTGCCTTTGCAGCATCATTAATGAATGCAATTATTTTAACAGCGGTCCTATCTGCAGGGAATTCAAGCCTTTACGTGACAAGCAGGATGATGTACGCAATGGCAAAAGATGGGCTGGCTCCACGAGTTTTTGCTAAACTCAACAAACGGGGTGTTCCAGTACCTGCGGTCATTGCGACCTCAGTTGTCGGAATGTTAGCATTTTTTGCATCATTTTTCGGTGATGGCGTTGTTTATATTTGGCTGATGAATTCAGTGGGTATCACAGGTTTTATTTTTTGGCTTGGGATTGCTGCCAGTCATTATCGTTTCCGAAAAGCATATGTGGCTCAAGGCCATTCACTGGAGAATCTGCCTTATCGTTCTAAATTTTTCCCATTTGGTCCAATCTTTGCTTTTGGGTTATGTCTGATCGTCATATTGGCCCAGAATTATCAAGCATTTACAAGTGACCACATTGATTGGGGAAGCGTAATCGCGGCTTATTTAGGAATTCCTTTATTCCTAATCCTGTGGCTTGGATATAAGTTTATAAAGAAAACAAAAGTAGTTCCATTGAAGGAATGCGAATTTGATTTCGATGAACATAAAAAAGCATCAATGAAATAATCCTAATAAAGCCCTCATTTAAGGACATCCATAAATGAGGGCTTGCCATTTTTGTAAGGATATCCTTAAACACGATATTTCAAATGTAGTTTACTTCTAATTATCATTTTATAATAATAAAGACATGTAGATTATTCTTGTATTTCTAAATATTTCAGTTAAGCAAATTCTTAATTTTAGGAGATCAATATGAAGCAAAATGAAATCATTATTAATATTGATTTTGAGGATAGGACCGGTTTTGGTTATGAAGTATTTGAAGTTTGTGAGAAGAATAATATCGATAAAATTGGCATGGAGGTAATCCCCGGTCAGGGAATGTTTATTAAACTCCGTGTTAGCGCGAAAAATAAAGAAAAGTTTCTCAAGGAACTAAAGATGATAAATGGTGTCTTGGATATTACTTTGCATAACCATATGCCTTATGAAGCGAAAGAATATAAGCTAAATACGATTTTAAACGCGATCAGCGAAGGCGTAGTGGCCATTGATGTTCAAGGTAAAGTGAAACATATTAATAAATTGGCCTGTGATATTTTTGACTGTAAAAGAGATGATGTTTTAGAAGTAAGAGCAGACGAACTATTTGGTTTAAAAGCTCCTATTCTCGAAACACTATTAACTGGAAAACCTAATCGATTAGTAGAACGGAAAATAAAAAAAAATCAAAAATTCATTCGGATTCTTACGAGCAGTGATCCCATTCTTGACTCTATGGGTGTTGTTATCGGAGCAGTTGCCACAATTAAGGATTTTAAAGATGTGGAAGAAATAATTTCAAAGGTAGATATAAAAAAGGGATTAACTACTTTTGATGATATTGTTTATCAAAGTGTTGAGATGAGAAATTTAATCGAGACGGCTAAAACAGTGGCACGTGGAAATTCAACCATTATGCTACGGGGTGAAAGCGGAACAGGTAAAGAACTTTTTGCAAGAGCCATACATATGGAGGGAAATAGAGCAAATGCCCCTTTTATCGCCATTAACTGTGCTGCATTACCGGATTCATTATTGGAAAGTGAATTATTCGGTTATGTTGAAGGGGCTTTTACAGGTGCGTTAAAGGGTGGCAAAAAAGGGGTGTTTGAACAGGCAAACAATGGAACAATCTTTTTGGATGAAATTGGCGAGATATCCCCATCTGTTCAAGTTAGGTTACTAAGGGTGCTCCAGGAGGGGACTATCCGCAGGGTTGGCGGAACAAAAGAAATTCAAGTAGATGTTCGGATTATTTCCGCAACGCATCGAAACTTGGAGGATATGATAAGGAAAGACTTGTTTAGGGAAGATCTCTATTATCGATTAAATGTTATCCCATTAAAAGTATACCCTTTACGAGAGCGAATGGATGATATTCATCCAATTGCGCAGCACCTTGTGAGAAAAATATCGAAAAAACTTGGGAAAAAAGAAGCATTTTTAACGAAAGAAAGCATGGATCTGCTGAAAGTGCAAGAATGGCCAGGAAATGTACGGCAGTTAGAAAATGCTTTAGAACGTGTGATCAATATGATCGACGAACATGACATTATCCCTGAACATTTTTACGCATGGACGGATTTAATCATGCAAACTTCAACACAAGAAAAGAAAGACAAGGAAGAGTTATATTTAAAAATTCCATTAAATAAACAATTTCCTAGTTTAAAGGACATTGTAGCTCAAGTAGAACAGCAAGTCCTTTTGCATGTATTGCAAGAGCATAATTCCTCTCGCAAGGCTGGCAAAGTTTTAGGAGTATCTAACACGACAATTTTAAACAAAATGAACACATATGGTATAAAGATAAGTGACAAATATTTTTATCAGTGATGATAATACTTGTCACTTTTTTTACCCATTTTAGACAGAAGGATCAAAAAATTCAGTATCTTTAAAACTTTCTACTTTTGGCATGGAAATTGCAGGAATAATATAGTGAAGGCTAAAAAATATTATTTAAAAGGGGGCTTAATATGAATCAAAATAATCATGACTTGAAAAGAGGGCTCAAAAACAGACACATCCAGATGATTGCCCTTGGTGGGGCAATTGGTACAGGCTTATTCTATGGGTCAGCAGGAGCGATTAAATTAACAGGACCTTCGATTATGTTAGCCTATTTAATTGGCGGGATCGCAATCTTTTTAATTATGAGAATGCTCGGGGAAATGTCAGTTGATGAGCCAGTTGCTGGATCCTTTAGTCATTATGCAAATAAATACTGGGGTGAGTTCGCTGGTTTTGTATCAGGATGGAACTACTGGTTTACATATATTATCGTGAGTATGGCAGAATTAACGGCTGTCGGAATTTATATTAACTTTTGGTGGCCGGATGTACCGCATTGGGTATCAGCATTAGTATTCCTTGTGCTAATCACATTAGCTAATTTAATGAATGTAAAGATGTACGGCGAATTTGAATTTTGGTTTGCAATTATTAAAGTAGTTGCCATTATTGGAATGATTATTCTCGGGATAGTCCTTATTTTCAGTGGTTTAGGTGGAAAAGCAACCGGATTTAGTAACTTATGGGCACATGGAGGTTTTATGCCAAATGGGACATGGAACTTTATGTTGTCTTTAGTTGTTGTAATGTTCTCCTTTGGTGGTATCGAGCTTATCGGTATTACTGCTGGTGAAGCCGACAATCCTAAAAAGACCATTCCGAAAGCGATTAATCAAGTAATGTGGCGAATTCTTATTTTCTACGTTGGTGCATTAGCTGTCATGATGGTCATCTATCCATGGAACAAGGTAGGAGATAGTGGCAGCCCATTTGTTGAAATTTTCTCGAAAATGGGTATTACATCAGCTGCCATCATTTTGAATATTGTTGTATTGACTGCAGCACTCTCCGTTTATAACAGTAGTATTTATAGTAATGCTCGTATGCTTTACAGCTTGGCTCAGCAAGGGAATGCACCAAAAATGTTTATGAAATTAAATAAAAAAGGTACACCTGTTACGGGTGTTCTTGTTTCATCTACGCTAACTTTAGTAGCAGTTGTTGTGAATTTTTTAGCACCTGAAAATGTGTTTATGTATTTTATGTCCATCGCCACAATCGCATTGATTATCACGTGGACGATGATTATTGTAGCCAATCTTAAATTCCGTAAAGCAAAAGCGGGTCAAAGACTTGAGTTTAAAACCCCATGGCATCCGATTTCAAACTATGCTTGTTTAGCTTTTATGGTATTATTATTGGTTTTAATGACGCAAATTCCGGATATGAAATTAGCTGTTTATATTTTACCTGTTTGGCTGCTCATTCTTTGGGGTGGTTATGCCATTAAAAAATCTTCCCTAAAGAAATCAGCAAATGAACATACACATAAAATATAGTTTAAATAATAATTTTGGCTTTCGAATGATCGAGGAGGAATTCATGTGATGAGAAAGGCAGAACCGTTCCGTATTAAGATGGTTGAACCCATCCGTATGATTTCAAGAGAAGAAAGAGTAAAAGCTTTACAAGATGCGGGGTATAATCCTTTTGCCATCAAATCAGAAGATGTGTACATTGATTTATTAACAGATAGCGGAACAGGTGCGATGAGTGATAAACAATGGTCTATGATGATGCTAGGTGACGAAGCGTATGCAGGAAGTAAATCCTTTTTTAAAGTAAAAGGGGCCATTAAGGATATATTTGATTACAACTATACGATACCAACTCATCAGGGCCGTGGTGCAGAACAGGTGCTCTTTCCACATTTAATTAAGAAACAAGGACAGTATGTTGTTGGAAATATGCATTTTGATACCACTATGGCATGGATTGAGTTAAACGGGGCAATTCCAGTCGATCTAGTTATTGAGGATGCCTTTGATACGCAAAAAGAGCATCCTTTTAAAGGAAACTTTGACTTAGAGCGCTTAGAAAATTTTATTGAAGAAAAAGGAACTGAAAATATCGCGTTTATCAATATTACGGTAACTTGTAACTCGGCAGGCGGACAGCCTGTTTCAATGGAAAATGTCAGAGGTGTAAAACAAATTGCAGACAAATATGGATTAAAAATAAGCTTTGACTCTGCTCGTTTCGCAGAAAATGCGTATTTCATTAAAAAACGCGAAGATGGTTATGCCGATAAGAGCATTCAAGAAATTGTCTCAGAAATGTTTGCAATGGGTGACTATTTGACAATGAGTGCGAAGAAAGATGCCATTGTCAATATGGGTGGTATTATTGCGATAAAAGATGATGCAGATATGTATGCAGCAGCAAGTGCATCCTGTGTTCCAATGGAAGGCTTTGTTACTTACGGCGGCTTGTCTGGACGGGATATGGAGGCACTGGCAGTTGGACTTAAGGAAGGTCTTGATGTTGAATACCTTGAAAGCCGGATCGGCCAGGTTCAATATCTTGGTGAAGAGCTTCGTAAAAACGGGATTCCGATTCAATGGCCAGTAGGAGGGCATGCGGTGTTTGTAGATGCAGGCAAATTCCTTCCACACATTCCAGCAGACCAGTTCCCTGCCCAAGCACTTTGCAACGAATTATATATTGAAGCAGGTGTAAGACCTGTTGAGGTTGGTTCTCTACTTTTGGGACGTGATCCGCAAACTGGTGAGCAGAAAGCTGCCGGTGTAGACTTTATGCGTCTAACCATTCCACGCCGAGTATATACAGACCGCCATATGGATGTTGTCGTTGATGCATTAGTGAAGATTTGGAATAGACGGGAACAAATCAAAGGTCTTGAATTTACTTATGAGCCAAAGGTTTTAAGACACTTTCTTTGCCGCTTAAAGCCGATAGAATAATAGAATGATGGAATGATGGAATGAGCTGCCCCATATAGTTGGGGCAGTTTTTTATGTTTAGAGAAAAGTGTTTTGTCCCTTGTCAGAATGATCATGGTTTTTCGTTTTTGTTCTTGCCAGGAAATTGTGAACTTGGCGGATAAAATTGTGAATCCCGCGGATAAAAGGTTAAAACGCGCGGATAACAAGCCAGTTTCTGCGGATAAAGCACAAAAATAGGCGGATAAAATCAAAAATCGAGTAAACATCATACAAATATTAGGTGAGTAATACCCGCATCGGTATAAAATAACGTCCCAGTAAGAGTGAAAATTAATTTTTAAAATTAGGCTTTGTTATTGTCATTGATTGATTTTCGGTAAGAGCTGACTTAAGCGTAGAATTC
>DATFAH010000224.1:0-2615 GCA_035254805.1 Caryophanales bacterium
AAAAGACGTCAAGGGAATAAACACAAGAGAAATTGCTTGAATACCATAAAGTATATTATTAAATTCGATTAAAAAAAATCGTAACTATGTAGGAGGTAATATTTTTGGAGTCGTTAAAAGTTCCATTTAATATTGCAACGGATAAAGAGTTAACCTTGCAGATCCTAAAACTAAATGGTATCCCCGCAATTGAAATCGCAGAAATTACGACATCTTCTTTTCCAATTATCGGACGAAAATTTGGCCATCATAGTGGAAGAGATATCTCAATTGTTCATACAAAAGAGCAAGGCATGGAAGAGGGATATGATTATTTCACTAAACTTTATAATTTTGAGCGAGAATATCAATTGGAAATAAAAGGCTTATCTGTTATTAATGTACAGGAGGCGAATGTAAATAATGCTATTAGCAATGATGTACCAATTCGAACGGAATTTAATGGGTGGAAGTGGTTGGATATTGACCAGAGTATAATTTCTGAAGAGTGGTTCCATATGGTTATTCGAGCAGTATATGTAACAGGAATTACACATGCATTCGTTAAAATTGGATTGTTAACAAATGGAATTCCGCTTTTGATTGATTTAAATCCAATTTCATCCGATTTGCCTGATGAAAAAACGATAAAAAATGAGCCGTTTACACTAGGAACTGATGTGGAATTTATGCTTAGCTGCGATGATGAGTTGATACCAGCATCAGAATTTTTTCCACTTGAAGGTCCGATTGGGTGTGATGAGAGGCAAATAGAACAGGATAGTGGGGAATATGCGCTGGCAGAAATAAGGCCGGAGCAATCATCATCACCACATGAGCTCTATACCAATATCAAGAAATTAATATCGGAAGCATCCGACAAAATACCTTATTACAATATTGCCTTTCGGGCAGGGAGTATGCCTTTTTATGGATATCAATGTGGGGGACATTTACATTTTGGGGTTGAGCCATCCGTCTCGCTCTTAAGGGCACTGGATTTTTATCTTGCAATCCCACTAGCTATGATTGAGGAATCGAGCCCAAGTAGAAGGAGGCGTACGACAAAGCATGGGGGCTTGGGGAGGTATCGTGAAAAATCATATGGATTTGAATATTTGTCATTAAGTTCGTGGATCATTGAGCCAAAAATTACATTAGCCACATTGTGTTTAGCTAAGCTTATTGTTTCACATCATCAAGAATTACAAAACCCGCAATTACACAATCCAATTATAATGAGAGCATATTATCAAGGAAATCAAATTTTGCTGAAGTTTTTATGGGAGGATATCAAAAAGCAGCTAATAAACATAAAAGGCTTTGAAGTTTATAAAAGTGAAATTTCAGTTTTATTTGATTATATTGAAAGGGGCACGTGCCTTAGTGGTATAGCAAATATTAGAGAAAATTGGGGGCTTTCAGTTCCCGATATTCCTTATGAACGTGGGAGAGTTATTTATATCCCAAGAAAAACAAGAGTGAAATACAACCTTATAGAAGGTCAAATTACCTTTGTATGTGCTGGAAAAACAATGTCAAGAGCAATGATCCGCCCTTATCCCTTTTCATTTCGCAATTCCAATATCATTCAACTCTCACCAACACTTCTGAAAGAATTGTCTCTTCCGAAAACATGGATTCCAAAAATTGCATCTGTAAAGGGTGCGATTATTTTAGGACCTATCATGGGTATTCTAGCTGATCGCCCATTTGAAAGGCAAGCGACTTATTTCCAGCATCTAAGCAAAATTGCCAAAGAAAAACAAATGTTTGTTTATGTGTTTGAACCTAAAGATATTTTATGGGATAAACAACTTATAAAGGGAACTACAATGGATGGTGAAAGGTTATTTCCATTTCCAGCCGTTATTTATGACCGTTTTTTCAGAACTAGTAATAAACAGAAAAGAGAAATGGATGAACTTCGTGCGAAGCTTCAATTTATCTTCAATATTCCTTTTATTAACCCGCCATCTCTTTTTGATATAACTGGAGATAAATGGAAGACGCATCAACTTCTCAATAAAGATCATTACGAGTATCTGCCCGAAACACGTCTTCTTGAGGAACCAGTCGACATTATCGAAATGATAAATCGGCATGGAGAAATATTTTTTAAACCCATTGGCGGCGCACTAAGTAATGGAATTGTCAGGGCAATTCAGAGATCTGATGGAATTTTCTGGATGGATTCTAAACAACGCGTATTCCAGCCACTTAATGCGATAGATGAATTGGTTTCATTCTTTTTTCCTCGAAAAAATAAGGATTATTTGGTACAAGAGGCGATAAAGCGGAGACAACTAAACGGGAATTTTGTTGAACTAAGAGTCTATATACAAAAGAATGGTCAGAAGAAATGGATGAGAACAGGAATGGTTGCAAGATTGACTAATGAGGGAGTGATGTCAGAGGAAACTGAAATTAACAAACGCTCAAGTCATGTTCTTAATAAGCTGTTCCCGGACCAAGCAGAATTGCGGTTAATGCGAAAACAAATTTCGGAACTGACAAATAGAATTGCGGAAACAGTGGAAGAAGAAGTTGGATCTTTTGGAGAACTAGCAATTGATTTATGTATTGATCAATATAACAATATTAAAATATTGGAGATAAACGGAAAACCTGATAAC
>DATFAH010000225.1:0-13826 GCA_035254805.1 Caryophanales bacterium
CCGCAAACAAAATACTAAAATAGCTTAGTGCTGAAAGAACTTTTCTTGTTTCCATTCTTCATTTACCTTCCTTTCAACATATTGTACGATGCAGAAATTTGAAAGTTTCATTCTTTGCCAGAAAGATATAAAAAATAAGGCAGAGATTCACTCTGCCTTGTTAACTTTCTAAAACCGCTTCTTTTTCTTCAATTTGTTTTTTCATTCGTAACCGATCACGTTCAAGAATGGGCTTTAAGTATTTGCCTGTATAAGAGCCTTGGACTTCCGCCACTTTTTCTGGTGTTCCCATGGCAATAATCGTTCCTCCCTTGTCCCCGCCTTCAGGACCAAGGTCAACAATATAGTCGGCAGCCTTTATGACATCTAAATTGTGCTCGATCACAAGAACCGTATCACCATTTTCCACTAACCGCTGCAGTACGACAAGTAAGCGAGAAATGTCGTCCACATGAAGACCTGTTGTCGGCTCATCCAAAATATAGAATGATCGTCCATTCGAACGGCGATGGAGCTCTGAAGCAAGCTTCACACGCTGGGCTTCCCCACCAGAAAGCGTGGTGGCCGGCTGGCCAAGTGTAATATATCCAAGCCCGACATCAAAAATGGTTTGCAGTTTACGGCTGATTTTCGGGATATTTTCGAAAAAGTTCAACGCATCCTCAACCGTCATATCGAGAATATCGGAAATATTTTTCCCTTTATATTTCACTTCTAGCGTTTCTCGGTTATAGCGTTTCCCGTGGCAAACCTCGCAAGGGACATACACATCTGGTAAGAAATGCATTTCAATTTTAATAATTCCATCGCCACGGCAGGCTTCACAGCGGCCGCCTTTTACATTAAAGCTGAAACGGCCCTTTTTATAGCCGCGAACTTTTGCTTCATTTGTTGACGCAAACACATCGCGGATATCATCAAACACACCTGTATAGGTGGCAGGATTTGAACGAGGTGTCCGGCCAATTGGCGATTGGTCAATATCAATGACCTTTTCTAAATAATCGATTCCCTTAATACTTTTATGCTCACCCGGCTTTGTTTTCGCATGGTGGAGCTTTTGTGCAAGCGATTTATGAAGGATTTCATTGATCAGTGTGCTTTTTCCGGAACCAGAAACACCTGTCACCGCCACAAACATCCCAAGCGGGAACTTTACATTAATATTTTTCAAATTGTTCTCAGAAGCACCTTTGATTTCAATGTATCGCCCGTCCGACTTCCGGCGTTCAATTGGCAGCGGAATGAATTTTTTGCCTGAAAGATACTGACCTGTTAATGAATTCGGATCTGTCATCACTTCCTCCGGCGTTCCTGCTGACACAATTTCTCCGCCGTGCACTCCCGCACCTGGACCGACATCAATTAAATAATCCGCCGCAAGCATCGTATCCTCATCATGCTCGACTACAATCAATGTATTGCCAATATCGCGCATACTTTGCAATGTGCCAATTAAGCGGTCATTATCACGCTGATGCAAACCAATTGACGGTTCATCCAGAATATAAAGAACCCCTGTTAGCCGTGAACCAATTTGCGTCGCTAGGCGTATTCTTTGTGCTTCTCCGCCTGACAGCGTTCCCGCCGCCCGGCTAAGAGTTAAGTAATCAAGCCCAACGTTCACTAAAAATCCAAGTCGCTCACTAATCTCTCTAAAAATCAGCTTCGCAATCTTCATTTCTTTTTCGGTTAATTGTAATTCCGCAAAAAATTGATTTGCTTCTTCAATAGATAGGTCGGTAATTTGCGAAATATGGTGGCCTGAAATCAGTACGGCCAGGCTTTCCTTTTTTAAACGATAGCCCCTGCACGATGGGCACGGCTGCTGGGCCATATATTTTTCCATCTGTTCACGAATATAATCAGAGCTTGTCTCCTTATAACGGCGCTCGACATTTCGAAGGATCCCTTCAAACTCAATCTGATTCTCTCTGATTTGCCCAAAATCATTTTCATAGCGGAAATAAATTTTTTCTTTCCCTGATCCATATAAAATTTTAGTCATTTGATCGTCCGTGATATCTTTTACCGGAATGTCCATGTCAATTCCGTAATGGGCGCAAATGGAAGCAAGCAGCTGTGGGTAATATTGTGAGCTAGTTGGTTCCCACGGTGCAACCGCATGCTGTTTTAAAGATAAATCTTTATTCGGAATGACTAAATCAAGGTCTACTTCCAGCTTCGAACCAAGGCCATCACACTGTGGACAAGCCCCAAACGGACTGTTAAAAGAAAACATTCTCGGCTCCAGCTCCCCAATGGCAAATCCACATTGTGGACAAGCATGGTTTTCGCTGAATAAAAGCTCATCTTCTCCGATCACATCGACAATGACCTTACCTTCCCCGAGTTTTAATGCCATTTCCAGTGAATCAGCAAGTCTGGAAGCAATCCCTTCCTTGATCACAATTCGGTCTACGACAACCTCGATCGAATGTTTTTTATTTTTTTCAAGCTCAATTTCATCGCCAAGATCAAACATATTACCGTTGACCCGAACACGCACAAATCCTTGCTTTTTAATATCTTCAAATACTTTTACATGTGTTCCCTTTCGTCCCGATACAACGGGAGCAAGAATTTGCATTTTCGTTCGTTCCGGATATTCTAAGATCCTGTCTACCATTTGTTCGATGGTTTGTGAAGAAATTTCAATATGATGAATCGGGCAAGTTGGCCGCCCTACTCGGGCAAATAATAATCGTAAATAATCATAGATTTCTGTTACTGTTCCAACCGTTGAACGCGGATTCCGGCTTGTTGTTTTTTGATCTATCGAAATAGCCGGAGAAAGGCCTTCGATCGCATCCACATCTGGTTTATCCATTTGACCGAGGAATTGCCGGGCATAGGCGGATAATGACTCGACATAACGGCGCTGTCCTTCCGCGTAAATCGTATCAAAGGCAAGTGAAGACTTTCCGGAACCAGAAAGTCCTGTCAAAACAACAAGCTTATCTCTCGGAATAGTGACATCAATATTTTTTAAGTTATGAGCTCTGGCTCCTTTTACAATCAATTTATCCATTGCCATGTTACTGTCATCCTTCCGCTTTTAACTCTAGTAGAAGATCACGAAGCTCGGCGGCACGCTCGAATTGAAGCGCTTTGGCGGCTTCTTTCATTTCTTTTTCCATATTGGCTATTAAGCGCTCTTTTTCTTTTTTGGACATCTTTGCTGCTGGTTTGTAATCTTCCTGCTCTTTTGCCGCATGAGTAGCCCTGATCACATCACGAATTTCTTTTTGAATGGTCGTTGGGGTGATTCCGTGCTTTTCGTTATACGCTTTCTGAATGGTTCGGCGCCGTTTTGTTTCATTGATCGCCACTTCCATGGAACGAGTCATTTTATCTGCATACATAATAACCTTTCCATTCGCATTTCGGGCGGCCCGTCCAATCGTTTGAATTAAGGAACGCTCCGAACGCAGGAAGCCTTCTTTATCTGCATCAAGTATTGTCACAAGCGAAACCTCAGGAATATCAAGGCCTTCTCTTAAAAGGTTGATTCCGACAAGCACATCATATTTACCCATCCGGAGCTCGCGGATGATTTCAATTCGCTCAAGTGTTTTCACTTCAGAATGTAAATACTGTACTTTTATCCCAATTTCTTTTAAATAGTCCGTCAAATCCTCGGACATTCTTTTCGTCAAGGTCGTAACAAGGACACGTTCATTTCGTTGTACACGATCTTGGATTTCGCCAATCAAATCATCAATTTGGCCTTCAATTGGGCGTACCTCAATAATTGGATCAAGCAATCCTGTCGGACGAATAATTTGTTCAATCATCTCCGGTGTATGCTCCATTTCATATGGGCCAGGTGTAGCAGAAACATAGACGATGTTGGAGATATGCTTGGTAAACTCATCAAATGTCAGCGGTCTGTTATCAAGAGCTGACGGCAAACGGAAACCATGGTCAACAAGGACCTGTTTCCGGGCCTTGTCTCCGTTAAACATTCCGCGAATTTGGGGCAAGGTCACATGTGACTCGTCAATCACAATCATGAAGTCTTCCGGAAAATAATCAAGCAAGGTATATGGCGTGGAACCGGCCGGTCTTAACGTCAAATGACGTGAATAGTTTTCAATGCCGGAGCAAAAGCCCATTTCGCGCATCATTTCAAGATCATAGCGTGTCCGTTGTTCAAGGCGTTGGGCCTCTAGCAGTTTATTGTTTTCCCTCAGTTCAGCGAGACGTACTTCAAGCTCTTTTTCAATATTTTCAATCGCAACCTTCAATTTTTCTTCTCTTGTTACGAAGTGGGAGGCTGGGAAAATGGCTACATGATCGCGTTCTCCGATGATTTCACCTGTCAGGGCATCCACTTCACGGATTCGATCAATTTCATCCCCAAAAAACTCAACCCGAAGGCAATGTTCATCACGAGAGGCTGGGAAAATTTCAACCACATCACCGCGAACCCGAAACGTGCCACGCTTAAAATCAATATCATTTCGGTCATACTGGATATCAACTAAGCGACGCAGCAGCTGATTCCGTTCAATTTCCATTCCCGTTCTAAGCGAAAGGACCAGTTCACGATACTCCTCCGGTGAACCGAGACCATAAATACAAGAAACAGATGCAATGATAATGACATCTTTACGTTCAAATAAAGATGAGGTTGCCGAGTGGCGCAGCTTATCGATTTCATCATTGATGCTCGCATCTTTTTCAATAAAAGTATCCGTCTGCGGCACATAGGCCTCTGGTTGATAGTAATCATAATAACTAACAAAATATTCAACAGCATTATTCGGAAAAAAATCCTTAAATTCGCTGTATAACTGACCCGCAAGTGTTTTATTGTGAGCAATAATGAGGGTCGGCTTGTTTACTTCTTTTATTAGATTTGAAACAGTAAACGTCTTCCCGGTACCTGTTGCTCCTAGGAGTGTTTGATGACGTTTATTGTCTCGAATACCTTCTACTAATTTTTGAATCGCCACAGGCTGATCCCCCTGTGGCGAGTACTTAGAAACTAATTCAAATTGGTCCTTCACAGTTGCTTCCTCCTGTAAAATAAGGTCCGTTCTTAACGTAATATTCTCTATTACTCATTCTACCACAAAGCATCGGAAACAAACCAATAATATGCGAACGAATATTCGATTTTTGTTTCGTGCGCATACTTAAATGGGTGAGGATCACAAAAATCAATATTGATTTCCATTTTATAGGCAATTTACTCTATTTTTATTTAAATTCCTTTCGTGTTTTTTTGGTTATCCGCGAGTTTTAAACTTTTATCCGCGAGTTTTTCCACTTTATCCGCCAAGTTCACAATTTATCCAAAAAACCCCACGAAATGATTCCCCCACTTAAACAAAAATTCTTTGAAACTACCCAAATAAAAAAGGCATGCAACTTGTACATGCCTTACCACTCTTAATTACACGTTCCATGCGGACTTGGGCAGCCATTTTGTTCTTTTTCGACTTGGATCGTGCTGTGTTCAATATCAAATTGATCATGAAGAATTTTTTGCGATTGAAGAAGAATGTCATCATGAACGGCTTGATCAAAAATGGTGATATGGCAGCTTAAAACTGGATACCCTGAAGTAATCGTCCAGATGTGAAGATCATGAACCTCTTTCACCATCGGAAGCCCACAAAGTGCCTCTTTTACCTGAATCATATCAATTTGGTCAGGAGCACCCTCCATCAATATATGAAAAGATTTCTTGATAACTCGCCAGCCGCTGATAATGATCAATAACCCAACAATCACACTCGCAATTGGATCAGCCATTCTCCAATCGAAAAAGAGAATCAATAAGGCTGCGGTAATCGCACCGACCGAACCGAGCAAATCACCAAGTACGTGCACAAAAGCACTTCTGACATTTAAATTCTCGTCTTTATCCCCCTTCATCAACATCCAAGCCGCAATAATATTAACTACAAATCCTAGCGATGAAATAATAAGCATTCCCTGGCTTTGTACCTCTGGAGGAGCAAAAAAGCGTTGAAAAGCTTCATAAAAGATAAAGATCGAGACAACGACTAGTGTTATTCCATTTAAACCTGCTGCAATAATCTCAAATCTTTTATAACCAAACGTTTTATTTCGCGATACTTCTCGTTCGCCAAGCTTGATGGCAAAAAAACTAAGACCGAGTGAGGCCGCATCACTTAACATATGGCCTGCATCTGACAATAAAGCTAAGCTATTCGTGAATAGTCCGCCCACCACTTCAACAATCATAAATGCCGTAATTAAAATAAATGAACTCATTAATGCTTTTTTATTTCCTTTATGGGAATGCCCATGATGGTCGTGGTCCATAAAAATCCTCCTAACCCTTACTGCGAAACAATCTCTTTACAATATGAAAAATAAGTGCAAATGGTTTCCCTAATTAGATTTTTCTAAAAAGTTTATTCCATGCGAGGATTCAATCCTCACGCTTCCCCACCTCATCGACATGTGCCAAAGCAATTTGAATCAACTGCTTGACATGATCATCATCAAGCGAATAATAAACTAGTTTTTCGATATTTAGCAAGACCTAATTTTTTTAAATGCCGTAAATGGTTGAGGCAGTCGCTGTTGTTGCTCCGACAATATTGGCAACATCACCAACACATAGCTCCTCCTCAACCGTGAGTATATAAGCAATCTTCAACACAAATTACTTGGCAAACATCGATCTCTTTCATTTTCACCTTCTATTATTCAAACGTACATTTTTATTACCTTTTTTCAGAAAAATAGCACCCAACAATGTTTAATTAAGTGTTGGGTGCCATTTTAAATTTTTCATTATTACGTGCTGCATTGAGCTTGCTTTTTGCTCCAGAAGCCCTTCAATCATTCCGACTATTAACTCGGGCTTACCCAACTCAATTCCCTTTTGATAGGAATCAATCGACTGTTCCCATTGCGCCATCTTATGATCATCCTTCAAAATACGAATCAATTGAGCTTCAAATGATTTGTCCTGCTCCAGTTTAAAAACCAAGCCACAATCAGTTAAATACTGGAGGTTGATTTCTTCTTGGCCTGGCAGCATGGAATGAACAAAAATGGGGAGCTTTTTACGTAATGCTTCACTAATGGTCACTCCGCCTGGTTTTGTCACAATCGCATCTACTTCCTCATAGACCTTGTTCATTTCTGATCTTGATGAAAGATATGGCAACGGCTTTACGTGAGTTAAATTCCACGAAAAAATTTCTTGGAATAGTACTCGATTATTTCCGCACAATACTAAGAAATCGAATTGGGCTGACTGCTTTAACTCTTCAGAAAGCTTTAAAATTCCTCCTAAACCACTATTCCCGCCGGAAATTAAGATTTTCGGACGACGATTTCGTTTTGCCACACGATCCCTTTTCGTGATTTGTTCATGAACAGGAATTCCAGTTACAAGCATATTTTGTGTGGGAATATGATATTTTCTGCTTAGCTTTTCTTTCACTTCTTGACTTGGCAGAAAATGAAGGTCGACCCCTTCTCTACCCCAAAAATTATTAATAAAAAAATCGGTATACACATTGATAATCGGGACACTGCATTTCCCTGTCATCTTTAGCTTACTTAAAAGATAAGAAGGGAAACCATGTGTACAAACCACTAAATCTGGCTGCTCTTCAACTAATAATTGCTCCATCTTCTTCATAAAAATCGCTTGATACCATCGAAATGAATGTTCCTTTGCTGAAGGAACATAAAAAAAGTTTTTATAAGCAAGATTATAGGTTTCTGGTGCATAACGAATCCATTTTAAATAACCGCCTGTAATCATTTTTTCTAATGACCGATTTGTGTAGCTTAACAAATCAACCTTTTTCACCTGGATTCCGTCTGTATGTTTTTTAAGCATATCCATTATGGCTTCTGCGACTTGGTGATGTCCTGATTGCATACGTAAGAGTGGCAAAAATAAAATCTTTTTCATTTGATCCATCTCCTAATTTTTTTAGAATGGACTTCCCCTTACAATGTATCATTAAATCGTCGTAAAACTGCCATTTTAATGGAATTTTAATCATCTATTCACGGTATTTTTAAAGTACTTAAACAAAACATAGATCACAAATAGAATGAAAAAGAACAGCCCTAAATAAGGAACATAGGCTGGATTAATATGAAAAATCCTCCCGGCAAAATATCCTGCTGCAATAGAGGGAATGATCCAGAGTATCGAGCCAATCAATGAAAAAACGAAAAAGCTTCGAAAAGGAATATTCGTAATTCCCGCAAAATAAGGGCTTATTTGCCGTATCCCTGGCATATAAAAGCCGAACAGGATGGTTTTTCGGGCATGGTTCGTATATTTATCCTTTGCCTTCTCCCAACGAGGTTCCGTTATTCCAATATACTTCCCGAATTTTTTAATAAACGGATAACCTACATATTTCCCACAAACATAGGCAGTGAGCATCCCAATAAATGCCCCGAAAATCGCACTCATCACCGCCTGTCCAAACGCAAGCTTATGCTGCACAACCAAAACCCCAATAAAAAATAAAAGGGATTCTTCCGGTGCCGGAATACCAACGATGCCAAAAAACAGAGAAAGTGCAATTACGATATACCCGTATGCCTCAATATTATTTAAAACGGTCTGAATGCTCATGCTACAAATCCTTTAACGTCATAAATTTGGTTCCTTGATTTTCTCTTAAAAAAACTTCAAGGTCTTCCAGCATATATTTTGGTGCCTCCCGATCTGCTCCCCATGTTTCCCCGCAATCATGGAGCAACAAAATCGAACTGGGTTCTGTCGTTTCCCGCAATTTTTCAAGTAAGCTAGTTTGAACCTTCCAATCACCAAAAATTGCTGACCACATCACGATTTGATACTTTTTGCTCAACAAAAGCGTAAATAAATTAAAATGACCCCATGGAGGCCGGTAAAACGTGACCTTTTCATTTGTACATTCTTGAATCACCATTTCCGTCAACTTCAGCTGCTTTTTTAACTGAAAAGGAGAAAGAACCCAGCTGGAAACATGGTGATAATGATGGATGCCGATCGTATGCCCCTCATGATGTATCCGCTTGATCACATCTGGATACTTTTTTACCTTACTGCCGACCACAAAAAAGGTCGCTTTGACATTATATTTTTTTAAAAGATCAAGTAATTGCCCAGTATATTCTGGATTAGGGCCATCATCAAACGTTAAAGCCATCCCCGCTCCATTTAGCTTTTTCATGATACCCCATTCAAAGGAACGGATGAGCACCGTTGGGAAAATAGTGTATAGCAGGAACAATGAGATGAGAATAACAATGTAAATCACTGAACGAACCCCTCTTTTGGTATAAATAATTCCATTTCTGTTCCAACCCCTTCCTGACTTTTTACCTTAATTTCCCCATTATGCTGCATCATAATATTTTTAGCGATGGCTAAACCAAGCCCGGTCCCACCGGTCGCGCGGCTCCTAGCTTTATCGACCCGGTAAAATCGTTCAAAAATATTTTCCCGCTCCCCTTCAGGGATCCCAATTCCATAATCTTTGACCCGAATCACCGTAAATTGTTCATGATCCTCTAAATAAACATCGATTTTATCCGCACTATATTTAAATGAGTTATCAATCAAAATGATCATGACCTGCTTGAGCTTCCATTCATCAGCGAAAACAAACAAGGGAGAATCAGCATAATGAAGGCTAATTTCTCGTTTGTAGGCTCCTTTTAGCTGTTTTAATATATTTTGGCTCAACGCTACTAAATCAATTGGTTTTTTATCTAAAACATTTTCCAATTCGGTATTGGCTAAATCGAGAAATCTTTCGGTCATTTTTTGAATTCGAGTGGCTTCCGAATGAATAGATTCAATGGCATCATGTGTCACTTCTTCATTCTGAACTCCTCGTCTCCGGAGCAGATCAGCATAACTCTTGATGACAGTTAATGGGGTCTTTAATTCATGAGAAGCATCTGAAATGAATTGCTTTTGTTTCTCCAAATTAGCCTCTAATCTTCTAATCATCCGATTAAATGTAACAGCCATTTTTTGCAGTTCATCTTTTGTTTCATGCTGAATCACAATTCTCTTTGGGATACCACTTTGTTCAATTTCCTCCATCGTGTTGATCATTCCAGAAATTGGACGCATGATAATACTAGATAACCATCTGCCACCAATTAGGGATAAAGCGGCGCCCAATATCGTACAAAATCCAAGAATGGAAAGTAAAATATCCTTTCCAAGCTCGAGTCCAGATATTCTCTGCCCAATTTCTAGTGTTTCGGTTTCCTGCCCTTTAACCTTAAAAGGAACTCTGTACACAACGATTTGCTGCTCATCATCCTTTTGCCGAATTGAGATTCTTTTCGTTTCAGCCTCACTCGTAAATACTGGTTTAATTTTTAAAGCTATATTACGATCATTATAAACCTGAGTTGTGATGGTAGAGTCACTCTTTACGATTCGGATAAAGGAATGATTCGTTAAATAGAAGGATAAATTTTGTGGTGAAGCCCCATTTTTGATTTCACGGATAATATTTTGGGACTTTTCATGTAATTCTCCTTGCTCAATATTTAACGTGATTTTCATAAAAGAAAAATAGACAATTGAATTAATGGCCAGCAGCATGCAAAGGATCCAGGCAGTGGTAATCAGATTAATTTTTGTTGTAATTTTCATCTTAATTCTCCCTTATCGTATAGCCTACTCCCCTAACAGTTTGGATGATGGTTGTTTCAGCTGAATCATCTTCAATTTTCTTTCTAAGGTGCCTTATATATACATCTATCACATTCGTTTCCCCTTCAAACTCATAACCCCATACATCGTTTAAAATGTTATCCCGTGTTACGATTTTGTTTTTATTCATTAATAAGTACACGAGCAAATCAAATTCCTTTGGTGTTAAGGTGATGGAAGTATTCCATCTCTTAACTTCTCGTGTATCCAGATTTATGCTCAAATCTTGATAAGATAAAGTTTTGTTCTCTTCTTCAAATGCTTGAGCTACAATCGAGTTTTGCCGGAGGCTGGATCGAACTCTTGCCAGCAATTCTTCCATTTCAAATGGTTTTGTAATATAATCATTGGCCCCCAAATCCAGGCCTGTTACCTTGTCCATTGTCAAATTACGAGCTGTTAATAAAAGGATCGGAATCAACTCATTCTCTTTTCGGATTCTTCGTAAAACCTCAAGACCGTTCAATTCAGGCAGCATCACATCTAGTAAAATTAAATCTAATTTCTCCATTAAGGCTACCTGTAATCCTGATTTCCCATCATCGGCGATCAGCACTTCATATCCTTCAAACTCCAGCTCTATCTTCAAAATCTTAGCTATTTGATTTTCATCTTCGACAACTAAAATACGCTGTTTCATATAATTGCTCCTTTTAGAAGTGACAGTTTGATTCTCCACTACAATTTATCATTACTTTACCTTATTTTTCTTTTTTTAATGGAATTTTAATCTTTTATTCAAGGCGGCAGATTGGTAGGATATAAAGATAGGTGCTTCTCGGAAGAATTAGAGGTGAAAAAAAGAATGGTATATGTCAGTGTAGGCTTATTTGGAGTAATCGGTGCCCTCCTTCGTTATTTTTTAGGATTGTCCATCCATCATATTTGGCATCAGTCCTTCCCATTGGCTACCTTACTTGCTAACTTGATTGGCTGCTTTCTTTTGGGCTGGATCACTGCGTATTTATCCCATTTGAACAAACTCTATCCATATTTAATGGCTGGCATAGGATCCGGACTCATCGGTTCTTTTACTACTTTTTCAACATTTAGTGTGGAAACGGTAAAATTAATTCAAGCCTCCAACTGGGGGACGGCAATTCTTTATGTCCTGATAAGTTTTTGGGGCGGATTATGGGCCGCTTGGATGGGTTATGTCTTTTTAGCGAAAAAGCAGGAAAGGGGCAGCAATGGATGATACTTAACGTTGCACTTGTAGCCATCGGGGGATTTTTTGGAGCGATCAGTCGTTTTGGAATAAGCTATTGGTATAAAAAACACTTTTCCACTTCCTTTCCATTCGCCACCCTTTTCGTGAATCTACTCGGTGCCTTTTTATTAGGTTTTATCATCGGAAAAGGTATTGATCAGCACTGGCAGCTTCTCCTTGGGACAGGCTTTATGGGTGCATTTACAACCTTTTCTACTTTTAAACTAGAGAACATTCAGCTTTTTGTTCACGGCAAGAGGAAAATCCTTGGATTGTATTTAGGAGTTAGCTATACATTCGGCATCCTACTGGCGTTTCTTGGAATGAGGCTTGGGGGATTGTAAGGGGCAAAACGTATTAAAAGTCCAAACCGATATTCAGGTTTGGACCTCGCTAAATACATTATTTTTTTCAAAATCGTTTAATATATTCGCAGGTAACATTTGTCGCAATTGTTCCTTTGTACACCAGCGATAATCAAGATGTTCCTCTGACAATACGACATTACTTTTTTTACTTCTGCATAAGTATGTGAGAATGATTAAATGTCTTTCAGGTGAGGGATAGGAGGTGGCGTATAAGATTTTTTCAACTGTGATCTCCAACCCCACTTCTTCTTTCGCTTCTCTAATAAGCGCCATTTCTAAATCTTCACCAAAATTAATTTTTCCACCGACACATTCCCAAGTTCCTTCCCCAAATTTCACATTCTTCCGCGTTTAATGATTAAGGCTTTCCCATCGTTTAAAATAAGGCCTTTCACTGCCACAACTATTTTTGGACTCTCCAATTTCATCACCAGTCTAACCCGCAAAATATAAATGTAGTTTACTCAATACCTAATCATTATATGAAAAAATTTGTTATTTTTCATAATCATACGGAATAACTTGTATATTTACCGGCTTTTTCAAAACAATATTTTTCAAAATTACGGAATACATATTTTCTAACAAAAAAACTGGTTTAATCCAACCAGTTTTTTTGTTTTACTAAAGTATTATTTGTAAATTTGCCTTTAAGGATTGTATGTGATGATTTAATATGACCTTTTTCTCTTTATCGTCTAATTCAAAGTAGGGAGTACCATTTATAAATAGTACATTACTTAAAAGGATTCCCCCTATTTGTTGTGCAACCAATTTTGCATCAGCCTTAATATTCATGTGATCAAAGTGAATTTTGATTCCTTTCTTTAATCCATTAAAAATTAATGTTGGGAAATTCAAATCATCAGATAAGTTCCCCATTAGGCTCTCAGCAAGGAGCATTTTAATCATCTTTTGATTTTTCGATAATGTTTCTAGTCGTTCATCTAATATTTTTAAGAAAAATGCATCAGTATCCTCAACAGCAATTTTAATGATTTTATTTTGGAACTGGTTTTCTAAAACCTTTTTTATAACTGTTTCAAATAGATTTTGTTTGGTGGAAAATTTCCGGTACAATGTTACTTCAGCAACATCTGCTTCTTTAGCAATTTCTTGGGTAGTTGCTTGGAGAAATCCCTTTTTTACAAATACACTTATTGCTGCTCGAATAATTTGATCTGTTTTATCTCTCAATATACATACACTCCTATATACCCTGCATTTCCTTTGGTACTTTCACCTTAATAAATTTGTCCAGAATAATTAATATTGCAGGCATCACAATTATGGTACTAATAAGTGCAAAGAAAACATTCAATAATGTCATCATACCAAAATTGCTTAATATAACGAAATCAGATACTAATAAAGCGCTGAAACCACCAATTACAGACATTCCTGATGCGAAAACGGATTTACCGATTTTTTTGTTTGCCATAATAATGGAATCATAACTTGATAAACCTTTTTTTCGTTCTTCGTAAAATCTTTCCATAATTAATATGGTAAACTCAGTACCTATTCCAATAATTAAAGCGCCAAGAGTTGCCGTTAGCGG
>DATFAH010000226.1:0-3915 GCA_035254805.1 Caryophanales bacterium
ATTTTGTCGAAGTGGCAAAACATGAGCATATTTCTTTCGCTGCAGAAGCATTGCATATCGCACAATCTGCTGTAAGCCGTCAGATTGGAAATTTGGAGGCAGAGCTTGGAGTACAACTTTTTCATCGGGAAGGACGAAATATTAAATTAACCCATATTGGAAGATTGTTTGCAGAGCAGGCAATTGTAGCGTTAAACGCAATTGTAAATGCAAAACAGCTCATTGACGAATATGTAGACCCTGAACGGGGAATGATTCGGATTGGCTTCCCATCTAGTTTGGCAAGTAACACACTACCAAAAATCATCAAATCATTTAAAAATGAACATCCCGATGTTAACTTCCATTTACGGCAGGGTGGGTATGATTTTTTAATTGAAGGAATCAAAAACAGGGAAATAGATTTAGCCTTTATCGGGCCTGTTCCAGGATTTGATTCGCATGTCCATTCTGATATTCTTTTTACCGAAAGCTTTGTAGCTTTACTCCCTATGACACATCCTTTAGCTGGACAAGAAATTATTTCTTTAGCGAAATTAAAAGAGGAAAGGTTCGTGTTATTTCCTGAGGGTTTTGTTCTCAGAAAGATGGTCGAGGATGCATGTCTTGAAGCAGGATTTCAGCCATTTATTTCTTGTGAGGGCGATGATCTCGATGCGATTAAAGGGTTAGTTTCAGCTGGAATTGGTATTACCCTATTACCCGAACTCATTTTACAGGAAAATCTACCGAATGGAACAGTTACATTAAAAATTGATAAACCTGAGGTAACACGTACTGTAGGAATCATTACACCAAAACATCGAGAACTTTCACCTTCTGAAAAACTATTTTATGATTTTGTTATCACTCATTTTTCATAATGTGATTTATTCTTCAGATTTAGGGTTGGATTATTTTCAATTCATTGCTATAATAATGTAGGAAATAAATTAAATATGATAAATGTAGGGGGACCAGTGTTGCTGGTTGAGATCTCGTCCATTGAGACGATGACCCTTGGAACCTGATCTGGTTGATACCGGCGGAGGGAACATATTCTTAAACATTTCATTGTTTGCTAATATGCACTCAAGGTTCGAAGCCTTGAGTGCTTTGTTTTGTTTAAGTATAATTTTATTTTTTAATGATCACTACGGTTCAACTTGCATGATACCCATATGATTTGTTTCTTTGTTACAAATAAATCTTTTACATAGGAGGATGACCATGAAAAAATGGCTCACCGTATTTTTAACCGTTTTTCTTATCGCTGGATGCAGTTCTACTAAGGAAAAGGATGCATCAAAAGATAAGAATAAACCACTCAAAAAGGTATCCGTTGTGCTCGATTGGACACCAAACACCAATCATACAGGATTATATGCAGCAAAAGAAAAGGGCTACTTTAAGGCAGAAGGATTAGATGTGGATATCATTATGCCTGGTGAGGCTGGTGCAGATAAGCTAGTAGCTTCTGGAAAAGCAGATTTTGGAGTTGGCTATCAAGAGGCCATTACCCAGGCGCGCATTCAAGGGGTTCCACTAGTTTCCATTGCTGCCGTTATCCAGCATAATACTTCTGGTTTTGCTTCACCAGCTGCAAAAAATATTAAAACACCAAAGGATTTTGAAGGGAAAACCTATGGTGGCTGGGGCTCACCAGTTGAAAAAGCCGTAATTGCTTCCTTGATGCAAAAAGAAAATGCTGATGTTTTTAAGCTAAAAATTATTAATACTGGAGATTCAGATTTCTTTACGGCTGTAAAAAGAGATGTAGATTTTGCCTGGATTTATTATGGGTGGACAGGTGTAGAGGCAGAGCTTCGCAATGAAAAATTAAATATGATCTACCTAACTGATTACTCTAAAAAGCTTGATTATTACACTCCTGTTTTAGAAACCAATGAAAAAATGATTGCTAATAACCCGGAAACAGTTAAAGCTTTCTTAAAAGCTGCAGCAAAAGGGTATGAATTTGCCATTAAAAATCCAGATCAAGCCGCAGATATCTTAATTAAAGCTGCTCCAGATTTAGATCCAAAGCTAGTTAAGAAGAGTCAAGAATGGCTTTCACCTAAATATCAGGATGATGCTAAACAATGGGGACATCAAAAGCAAGAAGTATGGGAAAATTACGCTTCCTGGATGTTTGACAATAAGCTTCTTGATAAAAAATTAGATGCCAAAAAAGCATTTACGAATGAATTTTTACCAAAATAGGGGGAAATCAATATGGCTCATGCATTAATCAGCATTCAAATATTACCGAAAACAAAAGATGGGGAAGATGTTATTCCGTATGTTGATGAAGCCATCAAAGTGATTCATAATTCAGGTGTTAAATATGAAGTTCATCCATTAGAAACGACTATGGAAGGTGAGCTGCAACAATTATTTGATGTCATCACGAAAATGAATGAACGTATGATTGAAATAGGAAGTAAAAATGTCATTTCACAAGTGAAAATATTATATCAGCCAGAAGGCATTACAATGGATCAGTTGACGGAGAAATATCGCTAATGAAGAAGTATTATGTAAAAGGGTGGAGACCACTATTGGTTCTCCTCCTTTTGTTCATCATTTGGGAATGGGTTGTAATGGTTGCAGATGTACCGGAGTGGTTGTTGCCATCACCTGCAAAAATATTTTCTGAAAGCTTTTCCGGATGGAATGACTTTTATCCTGACCTGCTTTCAACCATAAAAATATCTCTTTATGGTTTTACATTAGGTGCTTTGATCGGAATCGTTATTGCCATTCTTCTTCATCTAATACCAATTTTACGGGATTCATTCTATCCATTATTAATCTTATCTCAAAACATTCCAATTATTGTTCTTGCACCTCTTTTAGTTATTTGGTTTGGTTTTGGATTATTGCCAAAAATGATTGTGATTACTTTAGTTTGTTTTTTTCCGATCACTGTTGCAGCTTTAGATGGCTTCAAGCAAACACCAGATGAACTAAAACATTATATGAAGATGGCAGGGGCAACAAAATCACAGCTTTTTTGGAAACTGGAACTGCCTTTTTCTTTGTCTTCCATATTTTCAGGTTTGAAAATTTCAGCAACCTATAGCGTAATGGGTGCCGTTATTTCTGAATGGCTTGGAGCTAAACAAGGCATTGGTGTTTATATGACCTTGGCTTCTTCCTCGTTTCGAACTGACCGAGTGTTTGTAGCGATTTTTGCCATTATGATCTTAAGCCTGTTATTTTTTCTAATTATTGTATTAATTGAACGTCGAGTGGTTCGCTGGCACTCAGGGAGGAGATGAATGAAATGAGTCATCTCATTTTAAAGGATATTTCAAAAAGTTTCGGACATAACGATGTAATCAGCGGGTTGGATTTTTCGGTTCAGAAAGATGAATTTGTTTCGATCATTGGTCCCTCCGGTAGTGGGAAAAGTACAATTTTCAATTTAATTGGCGGAATTCTTTCTCCTGACAAAGGAAATATCATATTACAGGATGAAGTGATAAATGGAAAGCGTGGCCATATTGGTTATATGCCGCAAACCCCATCACTTTTTCCATGGAGAACGATTCTCGAAAATGTGCTGCTTGTGCTTGAACTTCATGGCGAAAAAAATGTTGAAAAAGCAAAAGAAATGCTTACCATTGCAGGACTTTCAGAATATGAGAAAGCATACCCACATGAGTTATCTGGTGGAATGAAGCAACGGGCTGCTTTTATCAGAGCACTATTAAGTCCACAACCGATTATATGTTTGGATGAACCATTTTCCGCTTTGGATGAGCTGACTCGCTTTGAAATGCAAAAATGGCTGCTTTCAATTTGGGAAACCCATAAACGGACGATTCTTTTTATTACTCATAACATTGAAGAAGCGTTATTTTTATCTGATCGTATTCTTGTATTATCACAAAAGCCTTCAAAAATAATGACTGAAATAGAAGTCCCATA
>DATFAH010000227.1:0-2586 GCA_035254805.1 Caryophanales bacterium
CCCATCCCACCACTTTAATTCCCCCAATCACGACAAGGGCGTCAATGATAAAAATGATAATACCTACATTAATAGAGGTTAATTTTGTAATCAATTGGGCCAGTAAATCTGTCCCACCAGTACTTGTTTCGTAACGAAGCATTAGTCCAATACCGATCCCGACAACTAGACCACCAATAATGGTACTAGGTAAAATTCCAAGCTGAATTTTTCCGTCCATAAAGGAAAATATGTCAATACAAAATGATGAGACGATAAGGCCGTGTAAGCTGTAATAGAAATACCGCCGTTCATAAAACCATGCTAAAGCATATAGGGGGATACTTAGAAAAATAATACTCATTCCTGTTGGCCAACCGTAAAAATAATGTACGATTAATCCCAGACCAATGATTCCTCCATCAAGTAAATGGTAAGGTACGAGAAATCCATCTATTCCAAGGCCTAATAATGTACTCCCAGCCAAAACAGCCAATAATTTTTCTAACATAAGAATTCACTCCTAACCCGTCCTACTCCATAAAAATATGAAATTAGAAAGTATTTAGAAGTGAAAATGGAAAAGAGGATGAAATTTTTTGCCTATTATATAATTTAAATGGCAATAGCTTTTTAAATGAAAAAAGATGCCCAATAGTCATTTTTCAATGACAGCTTGGGCATCTTTTGGAAGGATTAATGTTGTAAAAAGGCTAATTGATAGAAAAATAGAACAGCAAAAATATAAATAAGTGGATGCACCTGACGCCACTTTCCTTTCACACTTTTCAAGATTGGATAGGATATAAATCCTAACGCAATCCCTGTGGCAATACTTGAGGTTAATGGCATGCTTAAAATAACTAAAAAGGCAGGGAAAGCTTCATCTAACTCATTCCATTTCACATGAGAAATGCTGCCCATCATTAAGCTCCCGACAATAATTAAAGCAGGTGCAGTAATAGCAGCTAGACCAGAGACCGCACTAACTAGTGGACCAAAAAAAGCCGAAACTATAAATAGAATGGCGACTGTTACAGAAGTAAGACCTGTCCTGCCTCCAGCTGCAACCCCGCTTGAAGACTCTATATAAGCCGTCGTTGGGCTTGTACCAAATAGAGCCCCAATAGCAGTAGCGATTGAATCAGAAAGTAAGGCTCGATGTGCGCGTGGCATTGATTTTCCTTTCATAAGTCCTGCTTGTTGGGCCACACCGATCATCGTACCAGTCGTATCAAAAATGGTTACTAATAAAAAGGAAAACACGACAGCATATAAGCTATGCTGAAAAACTTGACCAAAGGCATCGAAAGGATTTGTAATCATAAGGCCTTCTGGAAGACTTGGAATGGAAACAAAGCCTTTGAAATGAAGTTGTCCAGTAAAAAGAGCAACAACAGCTGTAAAGATCATTCCAAAGAACATGGCACCATTCACCCGAAGGCTCATGAGGATAAGCGTGACAGTAAGCCCGCCAAGCGTTAATAAAGCAGTAGGGGTATGGAGATCACCTAGACCAACTAAATTTGAAGGGTTCTTCGTAATAATACCTGAGAGCCTTAACCCGATAAACGCAATAAATAAACCAATACCAGCTGTTATTCCATGTTTTAAATTATCTGGAATTGCTTCGATTAATTTTTTTCTAAAAGGTGTTAAGGAAAGAATAACAAAAAGGATCCCGGCAACAAAAACGGCAGCAAAAGCTGATTGATAACTAATATGACCATGTGTACCAACAACAGAATAGGCGAAATAAGCATTCAAGCCCATTCCTGGCGCAATTGCTATTGGGTAATTGGCGAATAAACCCATCCATAATGTACCTACAACAGCAGCGATAATCGTTGCTGTAAATACTTGATCAAAAGGAACACCTGCATCCGATAAAATTATTGGATTAACAATTACTATGTATACCATTGTTAAGAAGGTAGTGATTCCCGCGAATACTTCCGTTTTAACATCTGTATGATTTTCTTTGAGGTTAAACAAACATCTCACTCCTAAAAACGAACGATTTTTGCAATACTATAATATAATATTCGTTTATGTATGATATTTCAATAATGAATTAAAAATCTTAGCGAAATTATTTTTCGAAAAGTCAATAACACAAATTTTTTTGGAAAAGTAAAAAGGATAACCAAGTGGCCATCCTTTTGGAGAAATCTAGAATAATAAGTTCAAAATAAAGTAAAATGCAGATGCTAATAAGGCCGATATCGGGAGTGTAATGATCCAAGTAATGATCATCCGTTGTGCCGTATTCCATTTTACACCTTTAACACGGTGAGCTGTACCTACCCCTAAAATACCAGACGAAATAACATGTGTTGTACTAACAGGTAAGTGGATATAAGTAGCACCAAAGATAACTAATGCCCCAGTTAAGTCTGCAGCAACCCCGTTAGCAGGACGAATTTTCATGATTTTCCCGCCAACTGTTTTAATGATTTTCCATCCCCCTATTGATGTTCCAAGACCCATGGCAATTGCACAGGAAAGCTGAACCCAAAAAGGAATATCTGTTGTTGTTAAATAACCATTTGCAATCAGTGCCATTGTAATGATCCCCATTGATTTTTGTGCATCGTTTGTACCATG
>DATFAH010000228.1:0-4735 GCA_035254805.1 Caryophanales bacterium
AGCTTTCCCAATTGTATTAAAACTATTGGGAAAAATCGTTCAGGAACATTAAATCTTTCCACAAATTTCTCTTTGTTAAACCCGCTCATCGGTACTGTATCATATCCTTTATCTTTTGCAATTAACATCATCTGCATTGAAACAAGGCCTGCATCATATGTGGCGATATTTTTCGCATTTTTCATCCTCCAAATGCCATGAAAACCTACATTAAGTAAGCTTAACACATCTTACAACTTATATGTACGATAATTCAAGCAGGTTGCATTGTGAATACAGCATGAATGATACACACATACGGTCTCCACCTGTTGAAGATTTAAAAAATATGTTGACCTTTTCTTTGAAAATAATTATATTATTAAAGTGAACTTAATATAGTAAATCCTCATCAAACCGATGAGGTAGAGGTCGCAGCTTTTATGAGTAAAACGGACGAGATTTTGAGAGATCCATGACTCCGTTTAAAAGGAAAAGCTGCCGAAATGTGTTTGATTCTCTTGTCAAGCATGTTGGGGCTGTTTCCGAAAGGGACAGAACTGTCACGTTTTGCCTTACCAGTGAAACGTGTTGAGCTATCTTTCGGAAGGTATGATGCGGGGTATTATTTGCCACCAGGGTCTTACTGGTGGCATTTTTATATTCCAAACTCCTTCCAAATAAATAAAAAGGAGTCATAAACTATGAATACATCTTCAGCAAAGAAGACAAATTATACTTTCTCAAACCAAGAAGTAACGGAATTAAAGCGTGGACTAAAAGCTCGTCACTTAACAATGATTTCTCTTGGCGGAACCATTGGAACTGGATTATTCTTGGCCAGTGGCGGTGCGATTCATACTGCAGGACCAGGTGGTGCACTCTTATCCTATTTAGTAATCGGAGTTATGGTCTATTTCCTCATGACAAGCCTTGCAGAAATGAGTGCATACATGCCAGTCGCTGGAAGTTTCAGTACGTACGCAACCAAATTTGTTGATCCATCATTTGGATTTGCACTTGGTTGGAATTATTGGTACAACTGGGCAATAACAATCGCAGCTGAATTATCTGCTGTCACCATGATCATGAAATTTTGGTTCCCACATACACCATCTATCATTTGGAGTGCCATCTTCTTAGTCATTATGTTTTTATTAAATTATCTTTCTGTTAAAGGATTTGGCGAAGCTGAATACTGGTTCTCTTTAATTAAAGTTGTAACGGTCATTATCTTTATTATTGCCGGTGCATTAATGATTTTTGGAATTATGGGTGGACATATGGTAGGATTTAAAAACTTTACTACTGGAGATGCTCCATTCCATGGCGGCTTTATGGCAATGCTAGGAATTTTTATGGCAGCAGGTTTCTCCTTCCAAGGAACAGAACTGCTAGGGGTTGCAGCAGGTGAAAGTGAAAATCCTTCAAAAACAATTCCACAAGCTGTCAAACAAGTATTTTGGCGTATTCTTTTATTCTATGTTTTAGCAATTTTAGTTATTGGACTATTAATTCCTTTTACCAATGAAAATCTTGTAAATGGTGATGTAACAGTAAGTCCGTTTACACTTGTATTCCAAAAAGCTGGTATTGCTTTTGCCGCTTCAGTCATGAACGCGATTATTTTAACAGCTGTCCTATCTGCCGGGAATTCAGGAATGTATGCTTCCACTCGTATGCTTTGGGATTTAGCAAGAGATGGAAAAGCACCAAAATTCCTTGCGAAGTTAGATAAGCGCGGAGTTCCAGTTAATGCATTGATTGTAACTTCTCTAGTGGGGACACTAGCCTTCCTTGCATCCTTATTTGGTGATGGCACCGTTTACATTTGGCTGTTAAACGCTTCCGGTATGTCAGGTTTTATCGCATGGTTAGGAATTGCAGTTTGTCATTATCGTTTCCGTAAAGCATTTATTGCCCAAGGCAAAGACTTAAACGTCCTTCCGTATAAGTCCAAATTTTTCCCATTTGGCCCAATCTTCGCTTTTGCTGTTTGCGGATTTGTCGTTTTAGGTCAGAACTATTCAGCCTTTATTGGGGATCATATTGACTGGAAAGGTGTTTTCGTTTCTTATATAGGGCTACCATTGTTCCTAGTCACTTGGTTAGTTTATAAAATTAAAATGAAAACAAAGGTTATTCCTTTAGATAAATGTGATTTAAATAACTAAAATTAATATCCCTTCAAAAAGCATGCTCTTGTCAGCATGCTTTTTTATTTTTTGTGACATTATTTTAAAATCAACGTTCAATTAGTAAAAATCGTACAAGTCACTTTTTCGTCCTCGAATTATGTTTACCACTATCACCTACCATCGTGGTTCGGACCTTCCACCCAAGAAACTACACCCATGTAGGCGAACAAAAAAGGAAGTCCCATTTGGAATCCTCCTTTTGCTTTTTAAACACGGTATACTCTTGCTTCAAACGGTTTTAGTGTCAACTCTGAAAGTGGCGCATGCTCCATTACAAGATAGTTATTCAGAAGAAGTTGATGATATTTATATGAAAAGCCTAGTTCATTTTTAACATTCACTTGTCGATTAGAAAGATTGGCCATCACGATAACCTTTTCACCTTTCAAAGTTCGGGTATAAGCATATATTTGAGGATCCTCTTCTAATACTAAATCGTATCTGCCATACGTAAAAATTTCATTCGCTTTTTTTAAAGCGATCATCTTTTTGTAAAAATTCAAAACTGAGTTTTCCTCTTTTTGCTGAAGCTCTACATTAATACTCTTATAATTTGGATTCACTTTAATCCATGGAGTTTGATTGGTGAAGCCAGCATTTACCTCAGAAGACCACTGCATCGGGGTCCGAGAGTTGTCACGACTGGATGCCCAGATAATCTCCATAATTTCTTCATGTGGTACACCATTTACAGCTTTTAAACGATATAAATTTTTTGTTGCTACATCATCATAATCATCAATTGATTGAAATCGTACATTTGTCATCCCAATTTCTTGTCCTTGATATATAAATGGCGTTCCTTGCATGAGAAAATACATTGCCCCAAGTGACGTTGCACTTTCCCGCCAATATTCTTTATCATTCCCCCAAGTAGACACTCTTCTCGGTTGGTCATGATTTTCAATAAATAAAGCATTCCATCCTTTACCTTCCACACCTATTTGCCAAAGCGACAATATCTTCTTTAAACCAACTATATCTAAATCTTTTTTTGTTTCAGCATCCCATAAATGCAGGTGTTCGAATTGAAATACCATATTGAACTTTCCTTTTTCTTCCCCAACCCAAAGTTCTATATCATCGACCGTCACCCCATTAGCCTCACCGACGGTCATAATATCATATTTGGAGAATGTCTCTTCTTTAAGTTCTTGTAAAAAGGTATGGATTCCTTTAACATTCATATGTTTTTCAAAAGATGGAACATATTTAAGCCCTTTAGGGTTCAGCATGTCTTCAAGTCCACATTCTTTTTTTATATGACTAATAGCATCAACTCGGAATCCATCAATTCCCTTTTCAAGCCACCAATTCACCATCTTATATAAGGATGCCCGCACATCTTTATTTTCCCAATTCAAATCAGGCTGTTTTTTTGAAAAAATATGCAAGTAATACTGGCCTGTTTTTTCATCATATTCCCATGCAGACCCACCGAAAATACTTTCCCAATTATTTGGTTCTGCATCGACTTTACCATCTCGCCAAATATACCAATCTCGCTTCGGATTATCTTTTGCGGAGCGTGATTCAATAAACCATGGATGCTCGTCACTTGTATGGTTGATTACCAAATCAAAAATTAACTTCATACCGCGGGAATGTACTTCCTCCAGCAGAAGGGAAAAATCATCCATGTCTCCAAACTCATCCATAATTTTGTGATAATCACTTATGTCATACCCATTATCATCATTGGGTGATTTAAACATTGGGCAAACCCAAATCACATCAATTCCTAAGTCATTTAGATAATCAAGCTTAGAGATGATCCCTTTTATGTCACCAATTCCATCACCATTCGAATCCATAAAGCTGCGAGGGTAAATTTGATAGGCAACCGCTTCTTTCCACCAATATTTATTCATGTAAAATCCTCTCTGTTTCCTTGTACTTTTATGGCTTGAATTCAGCATATTTTTATTTGTTTTATTTTCTATCCGCACATGATTTTCTTTCTATCAATTTCGTCGGAATCGTAATTCGTTTCGGTAATTCGTTTGGATTCTCAATTTTTCCTACAAGACATTGGGTTGCTTCATATCCTAATTGAAAGGTACCGATATCTACAGATGTTAATGGTGGATTCGAATGTTCTGATAATGATAAATTATTAAAACTGATGATAGAAATATCATTAGGTACTTTTATATTCAGTTTCTCCAAATGGCTAATGATTTCATAGGCAATTAAATCATCTTGTGTCACAAGTGCAGTAGGTGGGGAATCTAGTGTCATAAGTGCACTGATGACTTGTTTTCCCTTTTCGTTGATATATTTTTCATGAACAATATTGTGTTCATTTATTGGCAAACAGGATTCTTCAAGTGCCATTTTATACCCATTTAAACGATCAATTGTCACAACAAATTCTTGATTTCCACCTACAAAGGCTATATTTTCATGCCCCATTTGTATCAAGTAATTTGTCACTTGTTTTGTAATATAAACGTTATCATTATCCACGTATGTGATTCTTTCCTCATTTGTGTACGGTCTTCCGACAACAACAAAAGGGAAGTTTGTTTCCTCCAAGTATTTTATTGTTCGGTCAT
>DATFAH010000229.1:0-7966 GCA_035254805.1 Caryophanales bacterium
AAAGGATCAAAATTTAAAGGTGATGGAAGACGCGGTCATAAGCGGAATTAAAGGCGTAAAATCTCATTCCGGTTTAACGGGCGGGGATGCTGTCTTGCTCCAAAAATATATTGAAAAAGGCGATTTTTTAACTGGAGAAACGGTTTTGGATGCGATTAGTAAAGCTGTCGCCACAAATGAAGTAAACGCAGCAATGGGAACGATGGATTTGCACGCAACTAAAGTGAATGAAAATTTAAATCAATCGGTGATTGCCTTAAAAGGGATTGGTGAAGAAACAAAAGCAGCACTTGAAGAGATGAATATTATCACAATCCAAGATTTATTGGAGTATTTTCCTTACCGATACGAAGATTATCGCCTTCGTGATTTGGCAGAAGCAGTCCATGATGAAAAACTGACGGTTGAAGGGAAGGTTCATAGTGAACCTTCTCTTGTCTATTATGGGAAAAAGAAATCTAGACTCACCTTTCGCCTGTTAGTGGAGCGTTATCTTATTCAAGTCGTCTTCTTTAATCAGCCTTATTTAAAAAATAAAATTGTGATGAACGAAACCATTACGATAACCGGTAAATGGGATCAGCACCGCCAAACCATTTCAGCCAGTGAATTTCACAGTGGACCATCGATACAAAAGGATCATTTTGAGCCTGTATATGCTTTAAAAGGCAGTATCACCATGAAAGGGATCCGAAAGTTTATCCAATTGGCATTCCATCAATACGGACATTTGGTTGAGGAGAACTTTCCCCATTCCCTCACGAAAAAATATCGGCTTTTAAATCGCTCGGATGCCCTTCATGCCATCCATTTTCCTAGAAAAGAGGAGGATGTAAAGCAAGCGAGACGGCGCTTTGTATATGAGGAATTTCTAACCTTCCAATTAAAAATGCAAGCACTTAGAAAATTTGAAAGGGAGCACTCACCCGGTATCAAGCAAAAATATGATCTTGAAAAAGTAAAAGGATTTATTGATACTCTCCCTTTCCCGCTTACAAATGCACAAAAACGGGTTGTTAATGAAATATTAACTGATCTTTTATCCTCTTTCCGTATGAATCGTCTTTTGCAGGGGGATGTCGGCTCAGGGAAAACAGTGGTTGCAGCCATTGCCCTATATGCAAGTTTTACGTCAGGATTTCAAGGAGCATTAATGGTACCAACCGAAATTTTAGCAGAACAACATGCAGAATCTTTAACCAAACTCATACAACCATTTGGAGTAAGATGTGAGTTTTTGACAAGATCTATTAAAGGGAAACGTAGAAGAGAAATTCTAGCGGATTTAGAGAATGGCCATATAAACATCATCATTGGTACACATGCCCTGATTCAAGATGAAGTGAAATTTCACAAGCTTGGTCTTGTTATCACAGATGAACAGCACAGGTTTGGGGTAGAGCAGCGCAGGGTTTTAAGAGAAAAAGGTGAGAATCCTGATGTCCTCTTTATGACAGCTACACCCATTCCACGCACACTTGCTATTACCGTTTTTGGCGAAATGGATGTTTCGATTATTGATGAAATGCCAGCAGGAAGAAAAGTAATTGAAACATACTGGGCTAAAGAGGAAATGCTTGAACGTGTGTTAGGTTTTATGGAAAAGGAATTGGTAAAAGGCTGTCAAGCCTATGTGATTTGCCCGCTGATTGAGGAATCAGAAAAACTGGATGTTCAAAATGCGATCGATGTGCATAGCATGCTCACCCATTATTATCGTGATCGATACAATGTAGGTTTAATGCATGGTCGTTTAGCAACAGATGAAAAAGAAGCAGTTATGAAGGCATTTAGTGTAAATGAGGTTCAAGTACTTGTTTCCACAACTGTTGTTGAAGTAGGAGTTAACGTTCCAAATGCAACGATGATGGTAGTTTATGACGCAGAACGATTTGGTTTATCACAACTTCATCAATTAAGGGGCCGTGTCGGCCGCGGAAGTGATCAATCCTACTGTATTCTTTTAGCTAATCCAAAATCAGATGTTGGAAAAGAAAGAATGAAAATTATGACCGAAACGAATGATGGATTTGTGTTAAGTGAAAAAGATTTGGAGCTTCGTGGTCCTGGTGACTTTTTTGGTAAAAAACAAAGTGGGATACCTGAATTTAAAGTAGCTGATATGGTACACGATTTTCGGGCACTTGAAACAGCAAAACAGGATGCTAGCTACTTGATTCAATCAGATGAATTTTGGAGGGCTGACGAGTTCAAACTTTTAAGAGAAGAACTTATTAAAACAGGTGTAATGGAAGGGGAAAAGCTTGACTGATCCCCTTATGCGCTAAAAAGAATTTCTTGCAATCTGCATTTTCAAATTTTATACTACTATTAGTACCTAGTCATAAGATCTCGGATGGTGTTAATAGATGAAGATAAACAAGCGGGAACGCCAGAAATTGTTAATGACCACTATTAAAGAAAATCTGTTTATAACTGATGAAGAATTGGCCGAGAAATTTTCGGTGAGTGTTCAGACGATCCGGCTGGATCGACTTGAGCTTTCCATACCGGAATTACGTGAGCGGATAAAAAATGCGGCAGAAATCCATTTTGATGAGGAAGTCAGATCCTTACCGATTGAAGAGGTAATCGGAGAAATCATTGATATAGAATTAGATCAAAGTGCGATCTCTATTTTTGACGTTAAACAGGAGCATGTCTTCAAACGAAATAAGATTGCACGTGGACATCACGTTTTTGCCCAGGCGAATTCTCTTGCTGTTGCTGTTATTAATGATGAGTTGGCATTAACAGCAAAAGCCAACATTCAATTTAAACGAGCCGTCAAGCAAAATGAACGTGTGATTGCAAAAGCAAAAGTAGTCAAAATTGATGAGGAAAACGGCAGAACCTTTGTGGAAGTTAATAGTTTTGTGAATAACGAGCTCGTATTTACTGGAGAATTTAAAATGTATCGTTCAAATTTGAACTAAAGGATGGGGAATAATGAAAATTGCAATTGATGCAATGGGTGGTGACAATGCCCCAAAGGAAATTGTTATAGGGGCTATGAAGGCCGTTGAAGAATTTTCGGATATACATATTACACTTGTTGGAAATGAAAAACAAATCTATGATCACCTAACCCAACATGAACGCATCACTATTTTACATACCGATGAAGTGATTCTTGGGACAGATGAACCGGTTCGTGCCGTTCGCCGAAAAAAAAATGCCTCCATGGTACTTGCAGCAAGCCTTGTAGCGGAGGGAAATGCAGATGCTTGTATTTCTGCTGGTAATACGGGTGCTTTAATGGCAGCGGGACTTTTTGTTGTCGGAAGAATTGAGGGTATTGAACGCCCGGCATTATCACCAACACTTCCAACCATTGGAGGGGAAGGCTTTTTACTTCTAGATGTTGGTGCCAACGTTGACGCAAAACCTGAACATTTACTGCAGTATGCGTTGATGGGTTCTATTTATAGTGAAAAAGTACGCGAAATCGATAAGCCGCGTATAGGTCTGTTAAATATCGGAACAGAAGAGAAAAAAGGCAACGAATTAACAAAACAGACATTTGAACTTTTAAAAGAGGCCAATTTGAACTTTATTGGAAATGTGGAAGCAAGAGATTTACTTGATGGTGTTGCCGATGTAGTAGTAACGGACGGTTTCACTGGAAATATGGTGTTAAAAACAATTGAAGGCACTGCCTTATCGATGTTTAAAATGCTAAAAACAGCCTTAATGAGCAACATGAAAAGCAAGCTGGCTGCGGCTGTGTTAAAACCTGAATTTGGAAAACTTAAAAATACCATGGATTATTCAGAATATGGCGGGGCCTTATTGTTTGGTTTAAAAGCCCCTGTTGTAAAAGCGCATGGATCTTCAAATGCTAGATCCATTTTTAGTGCGATTCGTCAAACAAGAGAAATGGTTCAAAATGAAGTTACAGGACTAATTCAAAAAACAGTTGAAAAATAAGGAGTGTCTAAAATTAAATGGGAAAATTAGCTTTTTTATTTCCTGGACAAGGTTCACAAACCGTAGGGATGGGAAAAGAGTTAGCAGAGAAACATCCTGAGGTACAGAATTTTTTTACAAAAGCAGATGAAAGGCTTGGCAGTGCTTTAAGTAAAATTATTTTCGAAGGACCTAAGGAGGAAT
This sequence comes from Caryophanales bacterium, assembly GCA_035254805.1. Taxonomy (GTDB): domain Bacteria; phylum Bacillota; class Bacilli; order Bacillales; family Cytobacillaceae; genus JAUZPL01. Next base: position 4,114 of record DATFAH010000229.1, read on the forward strand.
TAACCTTCACTGTGAATGCACAGCCTGCTCTTCTAACAACAAGCATTGCTGTTTTAGATTTCTTTAAGAAATCGGGAATTAAACCTGATTATGTAGCTGGGCACAGCCTTGGAGAGTATACAGCACTAGTTGCATCAGGTGCATTCACTTTTGAAGATGGTGTGTATGCTGTTAGAAAAAGAGGAGAATTTATGGAAAGTGCCGTTCCAAACGGGGAAGGTACCATGTCTGCTGTTTTAGGGCTTGATCGAACCATTCTTTCTCAAGTAACAGATGAAATTACGGAATCTGGTTTCCCAGTTCAGCTTGCGAATTTAAACTGTCCAGGACAAATTGTCATTTCGGGCTCTCGAAAAGGTGTGGAAAAAGCCTGCGAAAAAGCGAAACAAGCAGGTGCAAAAAGGGTTATTCCATTAGAAGTGAGTGGTCCATTCCATTCATCACTATTAAAACCAGCTGCTGGGCAATTAAAAGTTGTGTTAGATGAAATTGAAATGAAGGATGCTGAAATTCCGGTAATAGCCAACGTAACAGCTGAACCAATGAAAAAGGCCGAAGATATTAAAGAAAAATTGATTGAACAGCTTTATTCACCGGTCCTTTGGGAAGATTCTGTTCAAAAGATGATCGATCTAGGTGTTGATACATTCATTGAAATTGGACCTGGAAAAGTGTTATCTGGATTAGTTAAAAAAGTTAACCGAGCAGCAAAAACATTTTCTGTTTCAGATGAAGAAACAGCCCTTGCTGTGATTGAAGCCTTAAAGGAGGAAGCACTATGAATTTAGAAGGAAAAGTAGCCCTTGTCACGGGTGCATCAAGAGGGATTGGCAGAGAAATTGCTCTTGAACTTGCGAGTCAGGGAGCAAATGTTGCGGTTAATTTTGCTGGAAATGAAGCGAAAGCAAATGAAGTGGTTGACAAGATTAAGGCACTAGGTAGAGACGCCTTTGCGATTAAATGTGATGTTTCAAAAACGGAAGAAGTTTCTCAGATGGTAAAAGAAACTATTGAACGTTTCGGATCACTTGATATTCTCGTAAACAATGCAGGAATTACAAGAGATAATTTATTAATGAGAATGAAAGATGAAGAATGGGACGATGTGATTAATATAAACTTAAAAGGGGTATTCCTTTGTACAAAAGCTGTGACAAGACAAATGATGAAACAGCGTAACGGTCGAATCATTAATATCGCTTCCATTGTCGGTGTAAGTGGAAACCCTGGACAAGCGAACTATGTTGCCGCAAAAGCTGGTGTTATTGGCTTAACAAAAACAGCTGCAAAAGAGCTTGCTGCACGTAATATCACTGTTAATGCAATCGCTCCGGGGTTTATTACAACTGATATGACTGATAAGTTAACTGAAGAAATAAAAATCGAAATGCTAAAACAAATTCCTTTAGCCCGTTTCGGAGAACCTAAAGATATTGCAAAAGCTGCAGCATTTCTAGCATCAACCGATAGTGCCTATATGACAGGACAAACACTCCATATTGATGGCGGAATGGTGATGTAAAAGTATATGCGAACCCTTTGTTCCTCGCATCGCAAGTTTTCTTTATTTTTTTCTTAATATACACTATAATAGCTTGAGGGGAGGTGAGGAGCATGGCAGATGTATTAGAACGTGTAACTAAGATCGTCGTTGATCGTTTAGGTGTAGACGCTTCAGAAGTAAATTTAGAAGCTTCATTTAAGGATGATCTTGGCGCTGATTCCCTTGACGTAGTTGAACTAGTAATGGAATTAGAAGATGAGTTCGATATGGAAATTTCTGACGATGATGCTGAAAAAATTTCAACAGTTGGTGATGCTGTTAACTACATAAATAGCATTAAATAATCGTTAAAGTTTCTTATTAAAGCTCCGTATTCAAACGGGGCTTTATTCTGTATTATAGACTTTATCAGAACTAAAACCCATTTTTTTGGAAAATGGATGTATTTTAAACGCAAGGTGGAGACTTTATGCGCAAAAACGGTAATGGAAAAGAAATGTATATCAATCGCGCAAAAGAAAATCATTTTAACGATTTTCAACAATCAATAGGGATCAAATTTGAAAACGAAAAACTGCTTATGCAAGCTTTTACTCATTCATCCTATGTGAATGAGCATCGCAGAAAGTCTTATGAAGATAATGAGAGACTGGAATTTTTAGGAGATGCAGTACTCGAGCTAACCGTTTCACAATTCCTTTTCAAAAAATATCCATTGATGTCGGAAGGTGAGCTAACTAAATTACGTGCTGCAATAGTATGTGAACCCTCACTTGTTTCATTTGCTCATGAACTTTCTTTTGGCAAATTCATTTTGTTGGGAAAAGGAGAAGAAATGACAGGTGGGAGGGAACGTCCTGCGTTACTTGCAGATGTATTTGAAGCTTTTATTGGAGCCCTTTATCTTGATAGAGGGATCGAAAAAGTTTTAGAGTTTCTCGAAAATGTAGTATTTCCTAAAATTAATGCAGGTGCTTTTTCTCATGTGATGGATTTTAAAAGCCAATTGCAGGAACTGGTTCAAAGAGATGGAACAGGTATTATTGAATACCGTGTTCTCCAGGAAAAAGGTCCAGCCCATAATAGAGAATTTATCTCCCTTGTTTCATTAAACGATCAAGAACTAGGGATTGGAACTGGGAAATCAAAAAAGGAAGCTGAGCAAAGAGCAGCCCAAATGGCCTTAACTAAATTAAAAACAGAACTTAATCTGTAATCCTTCATATATCATGATAATAGTAATAAAGGCCAGCCAAGGGAGGATATAAAATGTATTTAAAACGGTTGGATGTCATTGGTTTTAAATCTTTTGCCGAACGTATTGGGGTTGATTTTGTCCAAGGGGTAACAGCCGTGGTTGGTCCTAATGGCAGTGGTAAAAGTAATATTACCGATGCAATTCGCTGGGTTTTAGGGGAACAGTCCGCCAAATCCCTTAGAGGATCAAAAATGGAAGATATTATTTTTGCTGGAAGTGACACAAGAAAGGCACTCAATTTTGCTGAGGTTACCCTTACACTAGATAATGAAGATCAAGGATTATTAATTGACTATAATGAAGTAAGTGTGACCAGAAGAGTTTACCGCTCCGGGGATAGTGAATTTCTTATAAATAAACAGCCTTGCAGATTAAAGGACATTGTCGATTTATTTATGGATTCTGGACTTGGAAGAGAAGCATTTTCGATCATTAGCCAAGGAAAAGTAGAGGAAATTTTAAATAGCAAGGCAGAGGATCGAAGAACGATATTTGAAGAAGCTGCAGGCGTCTTAAAGTATAAAAATCGAAAGAAAAAAGCAGAGGTTAAACTATCCGAAACTCAGGATAATTTAAATCGAGTCACTGATATTTTGCATGAACTTGAAAGCCAAGTTGAGCCTTTAAAAATTCAAGCTTCAATGGCAAAGGACTTTTTAGAAAAAAAAGACGAGCTTGAAAAGATTGAAGTAGCATTAACTGTCTGTGAAATTGAAGACCTTCATCAAAAATGGGAAAAGTTATCGAATTTGATTGAAGAGCATAAAAAGAATGAGTGGCAACTTTCAACAAAACTGCAAAAAAAGGAAGCCAAAATAGAAGAAACTAGAGATCATGTTACGGCTTTAGATGAATCTATTAGTGATCTGCAAAATGTTCTGCTACATGCTAGTGAAGAACTCGAGAAACTAGAGGGCCGAAAAGAAGTATTAAAAGAACGGAAGAAGAATGCTTCGCAAAATAAGTTCCAGCTCGAAGAAAACATCCAAGAATTAACGAAAAAGATTACCATATTAAAAGGTCTTCGGGACAAACAAAATGAATCAGTAAAAGCACTCTCTGAACAAGTTAAAATATTGAAGTCCGAATTA
>DATFAH010000230.1:0-3277 GCA_035254805.1 Caryophanales bacterium
CTAGAAGCCTTGGTGCTTGCTGTATGTTGAGTCTAAACAATGTACATGCCGACACTTAAAATGTAGCAAAAGTTCATAGCAAGAGGAGGTGTAACGATGGAACCTATTACAATCATCTCCATTTTGCTTGGCCTATTCGTCGGTGCCGTTGTTGGCTATTTTATTCGTAAGTCCATTGCTGAAGCAAAAATTGCAGGAGCAAAGAATGCTGCTGAGCAGATCTTAGAGGATGGAAAGCGTGAAGCTGATTCATTGAAAAAAGAAGCTCTGTTAGAGGCAAAGGATGAAATTCACAGGCTTCGTACTGAAGCTGAGCGTGAGGTTCGTGAACGAAGAAATGAACTGCAAAAACAAGAAAACCGTTTACTGCAAAGAGAAGAGAATTTAGATCGAAAAGATGAAACGTTAAATAAACGTGATATTCTTTTAGAAAAGAAGGATGATTCTCTTAACCAAAGACAACAGCATATTGAAGAGATGGAAAGCAAAGTGGACGAGTTAGTACGAACACAACAAGCTGAGCTTGAACGTATTTCTAGCTTATCACGTGAGGAAGCAAAAGCGATTATTCTTGATCGAACTGAAAAAGAATTAGCTTTTGATCTTGCCGTCATGATTAAAGAAAATGAAACACGTGTGAAAGAAGAATCGGACAAGAAAGCAAAAGAAATACTTTCGCTGGCAATCCAGCGTTGCGCTGCTGACCATGTGGCAGAAACAACCGTCTCTGTTGTCACCCTTCCAAATGATGAGATGAAAGGTCGGATTATCGGTCGTGAAGGTCGAAATATCCGAACATTAGAAACACTTACTGGGATTGATTTAATCATTGATGATACTCCTGAAGCAGTTATTCTATCAGGTTTTGATCCTATCCGTCGTGAAACTGCACGCTTGGCGCTAGAGAAACTTGTCCAAGATGGCCGAATCCACCCTGCTCGTATTGAGGAAATGGTGGAAAAATCACGTCGTGAAGTGGATGAGTATATTCGTGAAGTTGGTGAACAAACAACATTCGAAGTTGGGGTTCATGGTCTTCACCCAGATCTTATCAAAATTCTCGGACGATTGAAGTACCGTACAAGTTACGGACAAAACGTCTTAAAACATTCGATGGAAGTGGCACAACTCTCTGGCTTACTGGCAGCTGAGCTTGGAGAAGATGAAACCCTTGCTCGTCGTGCCGGTTTACTTCATGATATTGGAAAAGCTATCGATCATGAGGTAGAAGGAAGTCACGTGGAAATCGGGGTCGAACTTGCAACAAAATACAAGGAACACCCTATTGTCATAAACAGTATTGCTTCACATCATGGTGATACAGAACCTACATCTGTTATTGCTGTACTTGTGGCAGCTGCTGATGCCTTATCAGCTGCAAGACCTGGTGCACGTAGTGAAACACTTGAAAACTATATTAGAAGACTTGAAAAACTTGAAGAGATTTCTGAATCGTATGAAGGCGTAGAGAAATCCTTCGCTATTCAAGCTGGACGTGAAGTACGAATTATGGTTAGACCGGAAACAATTGACGATCTTTCCGCACACCGATTGGCTCGTGATATTCGTAAGCGTATTGAAGAAGAGCTTGATTATCCAGGACATATTAAAGTTACGGTCATCCGTGAAACTCGTGCTGTAGAATATGCAAAGTAAGGCGATGCGAATGCATCGCTTTATTTTTTACAAAGATCAATAATAAGATTGGGCTGTATTCGTAAGGGTTTGTTGTTATTCAACTATTTTACTTTCCTGGAATTGCTGAGGGCACTTGAATCTTACGGGACTATAGACCAGGGTGAACCAATAAGAGGTAGAGTTAATAAAATAAGTGTAGTTTTCCGCTTAAATGTTGAATGGAGCTCGTTTTGGGTGTATATAAGCGTAGATTTACGACTATTTACCAGACTGGTTGCCATAACCGATGAGTGTGGATCACACGGGAAAAATTTATGCGAAACGAGCCAAAGATTTTTAACAAAGAAAGGGCAATGAAATGAATTTATTATTTGTTGGAGATGTTGTTGGCTCCCCAGGCCGTGACATGGTAAAAGAATATTTACCTAAATTGAAAGAGAAGTATCGGCCTCAAGCTATAATTATTAATGGTGAAAATGCTGCTGGAGGAAAAGGCATTACCGAAAAAATTTATCGGGAATTTTTAGAAGCTGGAGCACAGGCGGTTACTCTTGGAAACCACGCCTGGGATAATCGGGAAGTATTTGAATTTATTGAGGATGCGAAATATTTAGTTCGTCCAGCCAATTTTCCAGAGGGAACACCTGGAAAAGGAATAGTTTTTATAAAAATAAATGATTTAGAAGTTGCCATTATTAATCTTCAAGGCAGAACATTTATGAATCCAATCGACTGTCCATTTAAAAAGGCAGATGAACTAATTGAAATAGCTCGTAAGCGTACTCCGTTTATTTTTGTTGATTTTCATGCGGAAGTGACTAGTGAGAAAGAGGCAATGGGCTGGTATTTAGACGGAAGAGCCTCAGCGGTTATTGGAACGCACACACATGTTCAAACAGCAGACAACCGCATATTACCAGGTGGAACGGGCTATTTAACCGATGTTGGGATGACAGGCCCATATGATGGGATTCTTGGGGTAGCAAAAGAAGCCGTTTTGAAAAGGTTTTTAACTAGCCTACCCGTTCGCTTTGAAGTGACGACAACAGGTAGAGCCCAACTTAGTGCAGTTTCCCTTGAACTTGATCGTAAAACAGGGTTCACAAAAAAAATAGAACGAATCTTAATTAGTGAGGACCATCCGTATTATTCTTGATCCGAAAAATTTTTACAGCTCCTCTATATTGCTTTTTTTGTCCAAGCTGGAATAAGTCAATAACTTAGCGAATATAGTAGCAATGGAATCATATATAGACCTGATTGTACATGAACTGCTCATGCGGGATCGGGATTATACAAGGAGGAGCTAGTAATGGAAATATTAAAAGTTTCAGCAAAGTCTAATCCTAATTCTGTAGCTGGTGCGCTTGCTGGAGTACTGCGAGAAAGAGGTGCGGCAGAAATTCAGGCAATCGGTGCGGGTGCATTAAATCAAGCCGTAAAGGCAGTAGCAATTGCACGAGGATTTGTAGCACCTAGCGGAGTTGATTTAATTTGCATACCGGCATTTACGGATATTTTAATTGACGGAGAAGAACGCACAGCTATTAAACTGATTGTTGAACCAAGATAACTTCAAATTGAAAACCTGCTTGAATGAAGAAACCAAGCAGGTTTTTTTTCGATTTTTAGCGAATTA
>DATFAH010000231.1:0-6630 GCA_035254805.1 Caryophanales bacterium
GAAAACTCCTTTTTATCAATTTCAATTATTCATATGAATATATTCGGCAGTTATTGATTTTTTCCTATTTGGCTAAAAAAAATACGACATTTACGTGTCGCATTTAAAATTTTCCCGCAGGTATTCCTAACTTCTTTAACAAGTCAATTGCTTCCGATTTTTCTGGTTCGGAAAGACTGGACATAAGTTGATCGATTTGTTTTGCATGCTCTGGAAATATGTCTTCCATAAAAGCTTTTCCTTCATCCGTAATTTGAGCATAGGTAACTCTGCGATCCTTTGGACATGCAATCCTTTTTAGCAGCCCTTTTTGCTCAAGTTTATCGACAACATACGTAATACTGCCACTTGCAAGGAGAATTTTCTCGCCAATTTGTTGTAATGGAACATCCCCTTTATGATACAAAAGCTCTAAAACGGCAAATTCTGTAGGGTTCAAGCCGTATGTCTGGATAATCTTATTTACTTGCTCATTTAATGCCTTATATGCTCTGGATAGGACGATAAAAAGTTTTAGCGATTGAGATACTGATTCATTTCCCATGTAAATTCACCCTTAAAAATTAATAAAAAGTCTCGATCTCAAAATAATTATAATGAACTTTCATTCAACTGTCAATTATTGAAAAAATTTCCATCAGTTAAATTTATGCCAATCTTTTACAGTTTTATCTGATGGGAGAAGGAAAGATGTTAAGCCGATTAAAGGTAAAAATCCTACATACGAGATCATGGCTGGTAGTCCAATAACATCTGCAATATACCCTAATCCAACTGATCCGATTGCTCCCATCCCAAAAGCAAGCCCTACTGTTAAACCTGACATCATCCCAATTTTTCCAGGAATAAGCTCTTGTGCGTAAACAACGGTAACAGAAAAGCTTGTCATAATAATAAATCCGGCTAAAGTTAGCAAGATGAATGCGATTGTAATTGGCATAAAAGGGATGAGTATAGCTAAAGGTACTGTGGCAAGCATTGAAAAAGTAATGATTCGTTTCTTGCCAAATCGATCTGACAGCGGTCCACCAAAAAAAGTTCCTATCGCTCCCATTACTAGAAAGGAAAATAAAAATAGCTGTGATTCTTTAATACTTAATGAATATTTGTGCATGGTATAAAAAGTATAAAAATTTGTCATTCCGGAAATATACCAAGATCTAGCGAAAATTAGCAACAAAATTAAAACTAAAGCCTTCTTTATTTTTTTAGCATGATTAATCCCTCCTTGCAAGGCAGATGTATTCTTTTTTAGACTTCTTTCATTGATGGTTAAGCTTTTTTTATACCATTTTGCAATATAAATTAATAATAGAACAGCTAATGCTGCTGCAATAGAAAACCATGACGCACCTGCTTGACCTAAAGGAACAAGAACAAGCGCAGTAATAAGTGGAGCTAGCGCCTGCCCTGAATTTCCTCCCACTTGATAGATAGATTGAGCGAGTCCCCTGCGATTTCCTGCCGCCATATGCGCCACTCTTGAACCTTCAGGATGAAAGACAGCTGAACCTAAACCAATAAAGATAACAGCAAATACAATCCATCCAAAACCTGGAGCAAAACCAATTCCTAAAACCCCAATAAAAGTGAAGCTAAGTCCAATTGGAAGAGCAAAAGGGAACGGTTTTTTATCTGTAAAAAGGCCAATCATCGGCTGCATCACAGACGAGACCATATTAAGGGAAAATGCAATAATTCCTAATTGTGTAAATGATAATCCCATTGATTTCTCTAAAATTGGGAACATCGCTGGTACAACAGCCTGAATCGCATCATTTAATAAATGACAGATGGCAATTATAAATAAAATTTTAAACATTGTTGACTGTTGAGCATTTGCACTATTTTTTGATATGGTAGCTTGCTGGCTCATATAATTCCTCTTTTCTCATTGTCTATGAATATTCTACATAATTTATGAGAGAATGAGAATTGATTCGATCAAATATATATTAAACAACTTTTCCAACATAATCATGGTGATATAATTGAATTATCTAATTTTTCAAGAATTTTTAACAATTTAAGCACACATAGTTTTAAAAGTTTACTATAATAGAAATAGAACATACAAAGGAGGCTACCAAATGAATTTCCCAAATTATCGAGACTTTTATCAAAAAGCATTGATCCCAATTGGATCGGCAGATCAAGCCGAACTTACTAGCGCAGAATCTGATTTCGAGTCTTTTTCTACCCATTGGTTAATAGCTTTAGAAGGCGAACTAGCAACCAAACCTAATGAATACTATCACTGGAAAGTGAAAATTTTTCCTTCTAATTCTGAAGGGACATTTAGTTGGAATAAACCTTTTTATACCTCAACTGAAATGGAATCATTTGATAATGCAATCGAAGTTTCCCGGACATTTGAATTATATAGTAAAAATGACCAAATCCACACTACAAATCTACAAGAAAAAATCTGCTAGTTTTAAAAAAAATCCCCTTTTAGCTTCACCTTTTTTTCGATCGAGTTGTGAAAAAACATACATATAGTAATAACCTTTTATATCATACATACCTATAACAAAAAAATGCTGTTTGCATATCGCAAACAGCATTTTTTGATTATGCTAGACGGAAAATAACTCCGTGACCGCCTTTTGGATATTCCCATTTAATGTTTTGAGTAGGACAGCCGATCCGGCAGCTTCCGCATTCATGGCAGCCTTCATAACCAACCTGCATCCGGTTCCCTTCCCATTTATAAACCTCACCAGGACAGAAAAGGGTGCAAAGTTTATCAGGGCATTGGGTTGCACAAACATCATGATTAAGGATTGTTAAGTGTGATTGTTTATCACATTTAAACCGTAGTAGATATTGTTTTTCCTCAAGAGTAGTAACTGACATCTATTTCACCGCCTTAAAAACACGATAAATATCGGTAATCATCTTGAATGTTCCTTTTTTACCTGTGAACATTTTGATAATTTCTTTTTGTTTTTCCCGTTGTGTAGTACCATCTACTGTAAAGAATTTTCCTACTGCTTTTGTCAATGTAGGCATGTATTCTTTGAAATATTGCGGATATGTCTCTAATGTATGTGGTACGTCCTTGTATTTCTCTAAATCTTTCATAATAAAACTATCGTTGAGTGCTTCACGATAACTGCTTAAGCCGGACTCACTAAAGTCTCCACGTTTTTTCGCTAGGACAATTGCTTTTGCAGCTAGATGTCCTGAATGCATAGCCATGTTCGAGCCTTCACCGTTAATAGCATTAACAAGAGATGCTGCATCCCCAACAACAACTACACCATTTCCAACCACTTTTTGTACCGAGCGGTATCCACCTTCTGGGATAAGGTGAGCAAGATATTCAGCAGACTCTCCACCTTCTAGTAAAGGTTTAATGGAAGGATGGGCTTTTAATTGATCCAATAAATCATATGGTTTTAATTTCTCTTTGACCATAGCGGCAACAGTTGTTCCAACTCCAATATTGATACCATCATTCGTGGTATAAAGGAAGCCTGCACCAAAGTTACCTTTTGTTGCATCACCAAAAAGTTCAATTGCAACACCTTGATTATCTTTAATGTTGAAGCGGTCATTTACTTTTTCTTTCGGTAAATTGATGCATTCCATTACACATAGTGCAACATCGCCTGGCTTATGTTCTTTTCTGAAACCAAGCTGTTGTGCTAACAAGGAGTTAACACCATCTGCTAACACAACAACATCAGCATAAAGATCACCATCAGGACGGTCAGTACGAACACCAACTACCTTACCTTTTTCAACGATACATTCTGTTACAACTGTTTTATTGATCAGCAATGCCCCTGCTTCAACTGCTTTTTGAGCAAACCACTGGTCAAATTTAGCTCTTTGTACAACAAACGTATTGTAAGGCTCTTCTCCCCACTCCATACCCTTATAACCAATTTGAAGTGCGGATTGTTCACCCAATACCCAATATCTGTGGTCAACAACTGGACGCTCTAGTGGAGCTTCTTTCCAAAATTCAGGAATCAATTCCCGTAAATCTTTACTGAATAAGACCCCACCCATAACGTTCTTACTTCCAGGGTATTCCCCACGTTCAATAAGCAATGTATTTAAACCATTTCTTGCACATACAAGTGCTGCTGCGGACCCAGCTGGTCCTGCACCAACTACGATGACATCAAATTTCTCAGGCATAGCTTATTTCACCGCCTTTAGCATTACGCATTTGCTTGAATTGTTCAATTAACATCGGAACAATTTCCATTGCATCTCCAACTAATCCATAATGTGCTGAATCAAAAATTGGTGCATTCGGATCTTTATTTATTGCAATGATAAGATCAGAGTGGATCATCCCAACAGTATGCTGAATGGCCCCAGATACCGCAACGCCGATATAGATTTTCGGAGAAACGGTTTCACCTGTTTGCCCAATCTGCATGTGATGTGGAAGCCAGCCTGCTTCAACAACATCACGTGTGCCTCCAACTGTTGCCCCAATTACATCAGCAAGCTGGTACAGTAACTGGAAGTTTTCTTCAGTCCCCATTCCTTTACCACCGCAAACAATAACATGGGCATCTGCAAGGTTTGCCTTATTTGTGACATCATTCACAATTTTAAGTACTTTTGTACGCATATCTGATTCTTTTAATTCTACTGTTTCTTCAAAGATTTTTCCTTGGCGGCTTGTATCTGGTTCAAGTTCTTTCATAACTTTTGGTCGAACTGTTGCCATTTGTGGGCGTTGCTTTTTACAAAGAATAGTTGCCATAATATTTCCGCCAAATGCTGGACGGCTTGCTTCTAGCAAACGATTCTCTAAATCAATGTCTAAGTGAGTAGTATCTGCAGTCAACCCAGTTGCAAGGTCGGTTGCAAGCGCACTCGCTAAATCTTTACCATTTGAAGTAGCACCATATAGTAAAATTTCAGGCTTGAATTTTTTAATTAAATGAAATGCACTCTTCATATAAGACTCTGTCCGATAAGTCTTTAATACAGGGTGATCAACTAAGTATACTTCATCAGCCCCATATGTAATCACTTGACTAGAGAGTGATTTAATACCATCTCCTAAAAGCATTCCAGCTAATGGAACTTGAAGCTTATCAGCAAGCTTTCTACCAGCACCTAGAAGTTCAAGAGAAACTCCTTCTATCTTCCCACCATTTTGTTCAATGAAAACCCAAACTCCTTTGGATTCCTCAACAATACTCATTCTAACCCCTCCTTACAACAAAAGTATCTTTAATTCGAAGATTGGAACAATAGATTCTTTTTATCTTGTAATACTTCCATTAATTTTTTAACTTGGTCTTTGGAAGAACCTTGCAATTTCTGACCGCCCTCTGGTTTTGGAGGTGTAAAGCTTTTTCCAACTACAGTTGGTGATCCTTTAAGTCCAAGTTGAGTTCGATCAACATTAACTAAATCATCTACAGTCCAAACAACTGGCTTATATTTTGCTGCTTTGATCATGTCAGGAAGCGCAGAATATTCAACCTCGTTAATTTCCTTCTCCACTGTTAACAAACATGGTAAATTAGCTTGAACAAGCTCATAACCGCTTGTTAACTTTCTTTTTAATAAAACTGTATTTTCTTTTGCATTAACTTCAGATACCTCAAGAACGTTTGTAACAGGCGGAACATCAAGACGTCTAGCAAGACCAGGCCCCACCTGTCCAGTGTCACCATCAATGGCATGCTTTCCGCAAATAACCATATCAACTGGAATTTCTTTCCCGATTTTTTCCATCGCTTTAGATAAAGCATAGCTTGTTGCAAGAGTATCTGCCCCTGCAAAAGCACGGTCCGAAATTAAATAGCCACGATCGGCACCAATTTCGACACTCTCTTTAATAACGTCCACAGCTTGCGGCGGCCCCATCGATAATACCGAAACTGTTCCACCTGTTAACCGTTTGATTTTCACAGCCTCCTGAACAGCATGCGCATCGAAAGGATTTAAAATGGCTGGAGCACTTTTACGGTCGAGTGTGTTAGTTTTTGGATTTATTTTAATAATTTTTGTATCCGGTACTTGCTTGACACATACGACAATATGCATATTAAATTTTCCCTCCTTATATTAAGCTAGTAAAATTTGAAAGCGTTTACTTCATGGTTTTTTACAATGCAGATATTACAATGTATGTTGTGTAACATTAGCCTAGCACTTAAAAAATTACTTTTTCATTTCCCCTTTCATTGCTGCTTTGAACATTGGGTATTACTTAGACACATGAATCATTATAAATTTCTATGATGCTTTGGAAAGTAAACTCTTACATTTTGAAGTTTTAGTAGGATCTAGAAGTTATTCTAAGAAGTATATCTGATGTGGTAAAGTAGATAACGTATCTACTAATATAACTATATTAAATAATAGGATATAAACAATGACAAAACTCACATTAACTTGCAAATTATACTTTGCACCAGTTCAAATGTCTCCTTTTTGCCTATTTATAAAATCATGACTAATGTACGGTAATTTATTTACCGTACATTATAAATAGTCAACTAGTTCTTTTGGCCAATTCATAATTATCTTCCTTAAAGAGAATCTTAATTCTTCACATGGTCTTTTAGATTCACAAAGGATTCGCTGATAGTTATTTATTAAATCATCCAACTCTTGGCTAAACCGAATTGTTTCCTCGCT
>DATFAH010000232.1:0-3171 GCA_035254805.1 Caryophanales bacterium
TTTGCCGAAAAACATTGTATTCTTATAAACGTATTAAAAAAGAACCTTTACTTAGCAAGTCGAGTCACCGACGCTTGCTCGGTAACAGGGGATTGAAAATTAGGAGGTGAATCAGGATGGCAATCACTCAAGAACGTAAAAACGAACTTATTAATGAGTACAAAACTCATGAAGGCGACACTGGATCTGCAGAAGTACAAATCGCTGTCCTTACTGAATCAATCAACAATTTGAATGAGCACTTACGTACTCATAAGAAGGACCACCACTCACGTCGCGGTCTTTTGAAAATGGTTGGTAAACGTCGTAACTTATTAACTTACCTACGTAACAAAGATGTACAACGTTACCGTGTGTTAATCAATAAGCTTGGTCTACGTCGATAATTTACAGAAGCGGGATTTTTCCCGCTTTTTTACTGTTTAGGAAATTATAAAATACTAACCTGTTGATAACTTTAAATAAAGTTTATTGACGTCTAGCGCAAGCGGCCTATCGACTAGCAAACTTCGAGCCTCCTCCCTACGATAAGTCAACATCAATTCGCCTATCGGCTCATTGTGTTTCCTTTATCTCGAGCCTGAGCCCCTCCAGTTTGTACGTCGATGATCAAGGCGCTTGCGCTTTTGTTCTTGTTAAGGAAATTAAAATTTTTATAAAAAAATGATTAGCTTGAAAAAGATGAATGAACTTTTTATATATGACGCTATGATGTAGTTTTTTAGGAAGATCCGAGGATTTTTGCATATACACGGACATTGAGTGGAGAAAAAGTCGTGGTGTTAACGAATCTTTCGGATCAGCCAACGACTGTTTCGCAGGAATTAGGATTTTTTTATAAATTTCAGCATTTATTGCTACATAATTATCCACTTTCTGAGCATATCCCACTTTCAGAGCAAATACTACAGCCATTTGAAGCTAGAGTAATCAGGTTTAACATGAAAAAGGAGGATTTCGTTTGCGAAATCCTCCTTAAATTTAGTTAATCGGCTAAATCATGGCGGCTATCGGCGAAAATCCGAGCTTTATCGGCGAAAATCCGGGCTCTATCGGCGAAAATCCGGGCGCTATCGGCGAAAATCCGGGTGCTATCGGCGAAAATCCGGGCTCTATCGGCGAAAATCCGAGCTCTATCGGCGAACCCCCGGGCTCTATCGGCGAAAATCCGGGCTTTATCGGCGAAAACTCCAGCTATACCAGCGAAACTCCATTCTAAGTAATTCCACCTTAAATCAATTCAAGTAGTGCATCGAAATTGTGAATCGTAATATTGCGTTGACCTGTTAAGCTAATCCACCCATTCTCTTGGAAAGAGGAGAGCCTTCTGCTCAAGGTTTCTTTTGTGGTACCAATATAGGAAGCAAGATCCTTTTTACTCATCGGAAGAAGGATATTAATTGGCAGCGACATAGCCTCATCCTTACCGGAATTTTTGATTAGCTCGACTAGGTAGGATGCCAGCCGTTTTTCAGCATCCTGGAGACTTAAGCGTTCAATCGTTTTTTCGGCTTCATTTAAGCGTTTGCTGATTTCTTCGAGAATCTTGATCGAAATGAGTGGATGGTTGATTAGAAATTGCTGCATATCGGTTCGATGAATCGCGCAAATTTCTGTTTCAACCATGGTTTCTGCATAATTGTCTGACGTCTCATTCGTAAAAAGTGAGAGATCTCCAATAAAGTCACCAGGCTCTAAGAGGCGAAGCAACTGTTCCTTTCCAGATTCGGATACCCGATACATTTTGACGCGGCCTTTATGGATAATAAGCAGATTTCCAGATAGATCCCCAGGCTTAAAAATAAATTCGCCTTTCCGATAGACCTTTGTCCGGCTTGTTTCGACAATTTCCAGCATTTCCTGATTGGAAAGATGGTTGAAGATAGGAACACCTGAGACACAAAGCTTCTGGGCATTATTACCATCACAAGAATGATTACACTCCATAAACAGCACTCCTTTCAGTTTAAAACTAGACTCTAGCTACTTTTCCATTATATTTTAACAAACGGATTGCATTTATAATAACAATAATAACACTTAGTTCATGAATCATCATCCCTGAAGCGAGGAAAAATTCTTTTGCCAGAACCCCAATCAGAAGCAGGATGACAATAAAAACAGCAAAAAACATATTTTGCTTCATGTTTCGAACAATGAGCCGGCTAAATTCAAGGTGAATGGAAGTTTCTCCATCCGATCGGCCATCAACACAGTATCACTGTTTCCATTGCTGCATCTGTGCCGGCACCGCCCATGGCAATCCCTACATTAGCCGTTGCGATGGCTGGGGCATCATTAATACCGTCGCCAACCATTCCGGCTGTGAAACCTGATGATTGAAGTTCCTTTAATTTCTCGACCTTTTGTTCCGGTAGAAGACCAGCGAAATAATTCCTTTTAGTGTTTGATCATTTGCAATCATAACAGCTGTACGGCCTTTTACTTCTTCATTATATACATATTTCTTGGACATCTTCAGCGGCAATAATCTCTTCTTTTCCATCCTTGATCACACGGGCTTCAAGTGGAGCAAGATCTAATAATGATTTTAACGAAGATCTTGTTTTTTCCAGTGTCCGATGTTCAAGATAGGAACCAAGAATGAAAAGGAATGTTACAGCAGCGGATTCTGTGAATTCCCCGATAAAAAGCGCACCAATAACGGCAACTGTAGCGAGCAGCTAAATGCTGATAATTTTAAGAGAAAGGGCTTGGAAGGCTTTTTTAGCAATTGGATAACCAGTCAGAATGGTCACAATTCCAAACAGACTATCAGCGATAATGGTAAAATGAAAGAAATAAAAAACGAGGGCCGCTACCATACTGACCCCCGAAATCAAAACAAGTTGACCCTTGCTTAACCATTTCATTTAATACTCCTCTTATTAAAATGGCTTTAGGAAATTTTTCTTGAAAGCACATCGCTGCCTAATTTTATAAGAACAGCTTCATAATCTTCAGGATTTCCGACTGTTTCATCAAAAAGAATTTTCACTTTCGCTGCATTATACATAACCTTTACTTCGTGAACACCAGGCCTTGCTGGCATTACCTTTTCGATTTTTTGAACACAGCTAGGGCAAATAAATTCATCTACTTTAAATGTGATAGTTTTCATCATTTTTTCTCCCTTTGTTTAATTTTGTAAGCATATCATATAATTATTTC
>DATFAH010000233.1:0-2329 GCA_035254805.1 Caryophanales bacterium
CATAAAGGGATTTGTTTTTATGAATTGGGAATAAACAAAGTAAAAGCTGTAGACTATCTAAATGAAGCTTTACAATTAACCCATTTGTCAGATCACTTTTTCACACGAAATGAACTAGAGATCATGAACAGTATAGGTGTAATTTACTGTGAAAATGAAGATTTCCAAAAAGCCATTGAAATATATCAAGGGGCAATATCTTTTATTAATAGAGATTTGTCTATTAACGATACTTTCCAAATTCAAATCCGGATTTATTATAATTATGCAAAGGTCCTCACGAGATTGGATGATTATGTCCGCTCCTCAATCATTTGCAAGCAAGCCTTGAAAATTTGCCACAAAAGAGAAAGTTTTTATTTATTAGGTGAGTTGAATTATCACATTGGGTATAATCATTTTTTAAAAGGGGAAATGAATGAAGCGAAAATTAATTTTGATAGGGCAATTGCAATTTTTAAAATTAACAATAAGCAAAATTATATTGATCATATAAACACTTTAATCGAAAAATGAAAATTGCCTACCAATCATCCTTATTATTGCAAAACAAAAGATTAAATCTGTTTAGAAAAATCATCCATAAACAGATTTAATCTTTTTCATTAATTTAAGTATTATACGGTTCTTTTTATGCTATTATCGTTTTTCTTCCTCTCCTCATCAATCAGCACCCGCCGCAAAATTTTTCCTACGGCTGTTTTTGGAAGTTCATGCCTAAATTCATAAACTCTCGGAACCTTATAGGCAGCTAGAAATTTTCTGACAAACTTATTTAGCTCTTCTACTGTAAGTTCAGAGCCTTCCTTCAAAACGACAAAGGCTTTGACGGTTTCTCCACGGTATGGATCTGGAATCCCTACGGCCACTGCTTCTTGAATGTCAGGATGCTCGTATAACACTTCTTCAACTTCTCTTGGATAAATATTAAATCCACCCGCAATAATCACATCATTCTTCCGATCCACAACATAAAAATAACCTCGTTCATCCATATAGCCCACATCACCGGTATAAAGCCAGCCCTCCCGTAGTACCATTTCCGTTTCTTCCGGGCGGTTCCAATATCCTTTCATCACTTGCGGACCTTTGACAACGATTTCGCCAATTTCACCAAATGGCAAGCGTTCACCCGTTTCTAATGAAATCACTGCTGCATCCGTATCAGGCCATGGAACCCCAATACTGCCCTTCACGCGAGGGTGATCCCATAAAAAATTCGCATGTGTAACTGGTGATGCTTCGGTTAAACCATATCCCTCTACAAGTCTTCCACTCGTAACCTTTTCAAATTTATCTTGCACTTCCACTGAAAGTGGGGCTGAACCGCTAATACAACAATCAATCGATGACAAATTATATTTTTTTATTTTCGGAGTATTCAATAGTCCAATATAAATAGTTGGGGCACCGGGAAAAATAGTTGGATGTTGTTTTTGGATCGTTTTCAATGTGAGTTTCACATCGAATTTTGGCATTAGGACCATTTTATAGGCTCGCATCACTGCTAGAAGCATGACGGTTGTCATGCCATAAACGTGAAAAAGCGGTAGGATTCCCAGTATGGTTTCCTGACCATGCCTGCATTTATATAGCCACGCATTACACATGATCGTATTGGAAACTAAATTTTTATGGGTCAGCATTACCCCCTTCGGAAAACCGGTTGTTCCTCCAGTATATTGCAGTATCGCGATATCCTCTTCAAAATTACATCCAGGTTTTTTTAATTTTCCAACTTTTTGTTTTAAAATTTGGGTGAATAAATGGGTGTTCCCTTTATGCCTTACCGTAACATCAATACCTGTCTGCTTTTTCTGGATAGAAGAATAGAGCAGATTTTTGGGGAATGGTAAATAATCCTTGATAGCGGTTACGATTATATGATCGAGTTCAGTCCGCGGCATCACTTTACATACCCGGGGGTATAAAATATCAAGGGTGATGATCACCTTCGCACCTGAATCCTTCATTTGATATTCAAGTTCACGTTCCATGTACAATGGATTCGTTTGAACGACGATTCCTCCTGCCATTAAAATAGCAAAGTAACTAATAACAGCCTGCG
Organism: Caryophanales bacterium; assembly: GCA_035254805.1. Taxonomy (GTDB): domain Bacteria; phylum Bacillota; class Bacilli; order Bacillales; family Cytobacillaceae; genus JAUZPL01. The sequence continues at coordinate 2,069 of DATFAH010000233.1, forward strand.
GAATATTGGGCAGCATAATCGCAACACGGTCGCCCTTTGCGACTCCTAAACTCTGAAGATAACTGGCGAAATGGTAAGATATTTCATAAAGGTTTTTATAGGTGAGTTCATTTCCCATAAAATGAATTGCAATTTTATTAGGATATTTTTCTGCAGTATGTATTAAAGACTCGTGTATAAGATCTTCGGAATAATTTAGAGTGGCTGGAATTTCATCAGGATAAAGATCAAGCCAAGGTTTCATCGAAATCCCCCAATCAA
>DATFAH010000234.1:0-4415 GCA_035254805.1 Caryophanales bacterium
AGCCAAATTTCGAATAAAAAAGCCAAATTTCGTATAAAAACTCCGATTTTCGAATAAAAAAGCCAAACTTCGAATAAAAAAGCCGAATTTCGTATAAAAGAGCCAAACTTCGAATAAAAACTCCGATTTTCGAATAAAAAAGCTGAACTTCGAATAAAAAAGCCAAATTTCGAATAAAAAAGCCAAACTTCGAATAAAAACTCCGATTTTCGAATAAAAAAGTCAAACTTCGAATAAAGATGTTGCCAGCAAATTAAAAGTTTCAAACCTATAATTTAATATTGCTCACCAACTAACATTAAAATTGAATTTTCATTATAATTGAGTTGAGATTCATTAGACAGCAAGATTTATAACCAAAAAAATTGTAGAATTTCCTAGGAAATTTGTTGATTTAAATGGAAAAATGCAGGAAGTATTGCGAAGGATGTATATATTTGGATAATAGAGGGGAATGAGAATGACGTTTTCGATTGTGGGCTATGGCCCTAAAGAGAAAGAATGGGGAATTGCTGTTCAATCTAAGTTTCTTGGGGTTGGAGCCATTGTGCCATGGGCAAGGGTAGGTTTGGGTGCAGTTGCAACCCAATCTTATGCCAATACAGCATATGGACCACTTGCGCTTGATTTAATGGCGCAGGGGAAATCTGCTCAAGAAACATTTGAACAAATCCTTAAAGATGATCTTGAAAAAGAACAACGCCAAGTTGGGGTCATTGATTCATACGGAAATACAGTTACATTTACGAGAAATAAATGCTATGACTGGGCAGGCTGCATTGCAGGCACCAACTTTGCAGCCCAAGGAAATATTTAGTAGATGAAAAAACGGTGGAATCCATGGCCAGAACCTTTACAGAAACGGAAGGAACTCTTGCGGAACGGTTGCTAGCAGCTTTAGATGCGGGGCAGGAAGCTTTAGGAGATAGCCGGGGTAAACAATCTGCGGCGTTACTTGTAGTAAAAGAAAATGGTGGTTATGGCGGCTTTAATGACTGATTCATTGATCTGCGTGTTGATGACCATCCCGATCCAATAAAAGAGCTCATTCGAATTTACCAACTTCAACAGCTGTACTTTGCTCCAAGTTTTAATGGGGTTTTCAGTAAGTAGTCAATAAAGTAAATTAGCGTAGATAAATAAAAGCGTCTTTGTTCTAGGGGATAATCTATCTTTTGTAAAACAAGTTGAAATAACTTGCGTTTAAAATGATAGCGCTGATCAATATCACTTTTTGTCACGTTTGCATATTTACCAGCTAACACTGCCATTACAAAAGGATTGGCTGATTTCATAAGTTCAGATTCATCTTGATCGGTAAATTTGTAAATTTTGTATTTATATGTTAATTCTGTGCCATGAGTTGATCGATGATACATATTTGGACGGAAATATTTTGTCCTATCTGTTATCAGTGCGATGGCAACAATATTCAAGTCATACTTATCAAAAATTCGGTAATAATATTAGAATATTCTTTTTAAAAAATCTAAATCACAGTCACCCTGTACTTCGATATGAATGAGAATCCATTCTTTAGAAATACCTTTACGATTTGATCAGTGACTTGTTTACCTTTCTTTTCCTGAATGATTTCTTGAAAAAGCTTCTGTTGTAAAAACTCAATGTTCCCTCAGAAAGTCAATTTTCTCAAACAAATCAGCAGCGAAGAATAATACAAACTCCTCAAATAACTCATTGATCAGCTTCTTCCAAAGCCCATCATAATCAACTGTACCATATCCTTGTGGCCTTTCAAGTATACAATCTATAATCATTATTTTATCGCATCCTTTATTAATATTATACATCAATCACCCCAAAAATGAAACGTGTGTTCTGCTTTATTTTAAGTTATTTTTTCTGAATGCAGTAGTTAGGCACAAAATTCGCATACTTTGAGAAGAATTTGGCAAGTACTAGCAGAATATATCAAATGAAACATTGATTATTCCGAGGTGCACAGAGGTACGGAAAAAATAACGTATTTTCTCATATGATTCTGACAAAAATGATATTATGTAAAAAGGAAGGTAGCGGGGATGAATCTATTAGATGAACTCATTGATATGTATTCAGAATGATATGCAAGTTGTTTATTATGATGTGATAGAAAAGAAGACAAAGATGCCCCTGATGAGATTGGACTTTGGGATGAGTGGTTTGCGTTTGAATATCAATATGCGAAAGAACAAATAGAGGAATGGTTGGAGGATTTATCAAATGAATGGAAAAATCAGTCGGAATGACCCGTGTCCGTGTGGAAGCGGCAAAAAATATAAAAAGTGTTGTGGGGCTAATGAAGCGATTTCTATTACGCATATGATTGTGCAAGAGATGGATGATTTGCAAAAGCAAATTCTTCAATATGCGTTCACCAACTATGGAACGGAAATTGAGGATGATTATGAGGATTTGCAAGAAATGTTGTTTATCGATGAGGAGCAGGGTGAGCAATTTTTTGAAATCGTCCATGGGATCTGGTTTAGTCTTTTCGAGCAGTTAGACGATGAGGAAACGATTATAGAAAAATTTATTGCCTCTGAAGGTGCAAAAATTAAACGTCCGAAGTTGAAGCAGATTTTACAATCTTGGAAAAATCCAAGGGCAATGGCTGGAAAAATTACGACTGTAGATCATCAAAAACTGACTGTAGAAGATGCCTTTACTTTGGAAAAAATGGAGGTATACATGGTTACAGATTATTTCCCTGTAACAGAAGGATCCTTCTTTATTGGATTTTTATTACCTTACGATCAAAACTTTGTCTTCTTCGCGAGCCCATTTGAATTATCATCTATATCGATGGATCAAGGGGTCAAATTTATTAAAAATAGCAGTTTAGAGGCTGGATATGATTTGCCACAAGAATATTTAACAGACTTTTTTATCGAAGTCCTGAATGAGCTTCCAATGGTGGGAGATAGTATGGATCTGGATCATTTGGATTGGCCAGCACCGGTCTATCAAGAGGTAGCTGAAATTATTCAAGAGAAGTTGTTGGATGAATCGCTCATGGTAAAAGGAACCGGGATCATTCTCTGGTTCCAATTTTGCCAGAAACGCGAGAAACGCATTCAAAACCCGAATATTTATGCTGCTGCGATTCATTATTTAGTGAGTGGAATGGTTCCGACTAGAGACCGGTTTACGCAAAAGGAGCTTGGGGACCTTTACGGAGTATCAGCCAGCTCCATTTCAGCAGCTTATAAGGAAATAGAATATGTCCTATCTGATGAAATAAATGATCTTCTAAGAACCTTATATGAGGCTCCTATGGAGGTAGAAGCACCAGTCGCCCCATTTAATCAAGGATCAATGGTGATGGAACGAGCTATGCAGGAGGCTATCGCTCAACTGCAAGGGCAAAACTTTGATAGTATCGATGAAATCAATCAATTTTTAAATCAAAACTTAAATACACCGAAAAAAAGCCCACAAGGTACAAAGGAAAGGGCCCAAGATCTTATTTATGATGCTTTTGAAGCGGTGGGGAATCAGCGTTACAAGCTAGCTGAACAAGCTTTAAAGCTTGATCCAAATTGTGTGGATGCTTATACTATCCTGGCAGAAAAGGCACAAACAATAGACGAGGCCTCCCAATTGTACAAAAAAGGGATGTTGATTGGGGAAAAGCAACTTGGTAAAGCATTTTTCAAAAAGAACAAAGGTCATTTCTGGGGATTAATCGAAACTAGGCCGTACATGCGTGCTAAGCTCCATTACGCAGAGACACTACGTCATTTAGGAAAAATAAAAGAGGCAACAAAGCATTTTGAAGAATTGCTTGAACTTAATCCGAATGATAACCAAGGGGTTCGTTTCTTTTTGTTCACAGCTTTTGCTGAACAAGGTGATCTAAAAGCGGCACATGGTTTGCTACAACAATACGAAGAGGGAACAGCACAAAACGCTTACAACATGCTTTTACTAGAATTGCTTGAGAATGGATTTACCGCAAAAGCAGAAAAGTTATTGAGTGCAGCCAAGACTTTAAATAAGCATGTAATTCCATACCTCATCGGGAAAAAACGTCTTCCAGATCAGCAATCAGAGTATTATAGCTTGGGAGATGAGAATGAAGCGATTATTTATGTAAGTGAACATTTGCATTTGTGGAAGCAAATTGCTGGATTTCAAGATTGGATAAAGAAACACTAATGCTGAGAGGGAATGACCTTCTCAGCTTTTATTTTGTTAGTATATTTTCTTTTTAGAAACTAAGACTAAGTAAGACTTTACATTTCATTGAATATACTCATTTATCAAAATTTAAGATAAATTCTTGAATTTTAATTCAAAAATGAATAATTTATGAAAATAATTTTTTGTGAAACTTTTCACAACTTAAATATGGTATACTTTATGTGTGAAATGATTCACAATAACTCGCGAGCATTATAAAATCTATCCGA
>DATFAH010000235.1:0-8732 GCA_035254805.1 Caryophanales bacterium
ACGGATACTATTTTTAATTTTATACCAATCTACCAATTGTTCGTAAAAATAGCGAATATGACAAGTATTAATGCAAAAAGCACTATTAGAAATAAAAAGGGTAGATTGTTCATTTTAACATTCTGATTTTTCAATTCCCGCATTTCTAATTCCTCCACTAAATTGATTTTATCCTGATTTTCATCCACAGTTATTTTCTCCAACAAACCTCTAATGGACATTTCTCTATTTATTTAACTTTTGTCAAGAGACAACTGGTAAATGACCTTTCTCAAATTTCTGCTATTCACATTTTATCTTGATTCTCAAATATAAATGGGCAAGACTATATGAGCTTCTTATGATTAAGATAATGAAGAAATTATGAGTTTAAGGAGGAAACGATGCTTAATTTATACTTTGTCCGCCATGGTCAAACAGAATGGAATACGGAAAATAGATTTCAAGGTCGAAAGGATTCTAATTTGACAGAAAAGGGAATTGACCAAGCAAAACGGTTAGGTGAAAGATTGAAAGATTTTGAATGGACAGCAATCTATTCAAGTCCAAGCAATAGAACGATGAAAACGGTGGAAATTGTGAAAGGGAATTGCCCACTTTCTATCCAACAAGATGAGAGGTTAATGGAAATGCATCTTGGTGATTGGGAAGGAATGACACAGGATGAAATTAAAGAAATGAATGGGATGCAGCATGATTATTTTTGGAATCAGCCGAGCAAGTATCAAAATGATAAAGGAGAAAGCTTTGCGGATGTAAAAGAAAGAATAGAAGGGTTTATCAATGAAATCCTCCAAAAATATGATTCAGGAAATATTTTAATTACGACTCATGGTGTTGTCATTAAAACAGTGCAGTTAATTGGCAGTCAGCTTGGGATGGATGAACTGTGGAAAACACCTTATATTGAGGGCACAAGTGTAACAAAAATGATCATCAAAGATAATAAAATAGAGTTTGAAATAGAAGGGGATATCACACATCTCGACTAAACTTTAAAAAATTAAGTTGTTCAAATGAAAAAAGATAAGGTATACTTTTTGTAACGGAAAATTACATAGTATAGAAAAAGGTGTCTTCAAGTTTGAAGACTTAAAAGGGAAGTTGGTTCAAAGCCAACGCGGTCCCGCCACTGTAAATGCGAGCAAGCTGCAGGAGCCACTGTGTAAAAATGATTACATGGGAAGGAACAGCAAGCAATGACCATAAGCCAGGAGACCTGCCTATTTCTGATACGCCAATAAACCTACGCGGATAGGGAGGTGTGTGAACGGACGTATGTCATTGTAACTTTACTTTGATTACTTTCAAAATGCCATTCAAACATCTCAATTTATTTGAGATGTTTTTTTATGCAAAAAATAGGAGGAGAAATACATGAAAAAACTATACGCCCTATTATTTTCGATCTTGTTAATTGGAGGTCTTTTAGCAGGATGCAATAGTACGACTGATAATGGAAAGAAGGAAGCTAATAAAACAGTACAAACAGAGAAAGTAAGTTTCCCTGTCACTATTAACGATGGAAGCGGACAAAAGATTACGATTAAAGAGAGACCGGAGAAAATTGTTTCCTTAATGCCAAGTAACACTGAGATTGCCTATGCATTAGGACTTGGCAATGAGATCGTTGGGGTTAGTGATTATGATAATTATCCAAAAGATGTTTTGAAGAAGGAGAAAATTGGTGGGCAACAAATTAATGTTGAAAAAATCATCTCACTATCACCGCAATTAGTGTTAGCAAATCCAACGATCACGAAGGAAGGATTACAGCAGCTTAAGGATGCAGGCATCACGGTTCTAGTGGTAAACGATGCGCAAAACTTCAAGCAAGTCTATCAATCCATTGAAATGATCGGAAAAGCTGCAGGAGAAAATCAAAAAGCAGAAGACTTAATAACCGAAATGAAGCAAAAACTAGCAGATATTCAGGAAAAAGCCAAAACAATCAAAGATGATGACCAGAAGAAGGTCTTTGTTGAGGTTTCTCCTGAACCTGAAATCTATACAGCAGGAAAAAATACATTTATCGATGAAATATTGTCCATGATTCATGCAGAAAATACGGCAAATGATCTTAATGGCTGGGCAAAAGTAAATGATGAAACTGTCGTGAAAATGAATCCAGATACTATTTTGACTACATTTGGATTCTATGTAAAAAATCCTGTAGAAACAGTCTTGAGTACAAAAGGCTGGCAGGATATTTCAGCTGTTAAAAATAAGGAAGTCATTGATGTAAACTCTGATACGGTAACCCGCCCAGGACCACGTTTAGTAGAAGGAGTAGAGGATATTGCCAAAGCCGTATATCCGGACATTTTTGCCAAAAAATAAAGTAAGTGCCTACCTAATCGTATTGGTATTCTTGATGGTTACTGGTTTATTAGGGATATCCATTGGTTCCGTATCAGTTCCAGTTCTAGACATTATTCAGATTATCATGGCAAAAGTTTTTCACTTATTTTCGCTTAAATCTATTGATCCCATGTATACCAATATTGTCATGAATATTCGTTTGCCAAGGGTAATTTTAGCTGGTCTTGTTGGGGCATCTCTCGCGATTGCGGGAGCTGCCTTCCAAGGCCTTTTACGTAATCCACTAGCAGATCCATATACGTTGGGAGTTTCTTCTGGAGCTTCAGTGGGTGCCGTTGTCACTTTGTTTTTTCATATATCGTTTCCCGTTTTAGGGATGTACACCTTACCTATTTTAAGTATTCTTACTTCCATTGCCACGATCTTCCTTGTTTTATTTTTCGCACGAAAGATGGATCGTACCTTAAGGGTCGAAACAATTATCCTGACAGGAGTGATTTTTAGTTCATTTCTTGGTTCTGTCATTTCCTTGATGATTGCCTTGACGGGAGAGGAATTGCGTGAAATCATCGGTTGGCTGTTAGGCAGTGTTTCGATGAGGGGCTGGGACTATATTGGAATACTCGTACCTTTCTTTTTAGTTGGATCGTTACTTCTCTATATCAACGCAAAAGAATTAAACGCAATGTCATTTGGGGAAGAGCAAGCAAAACATATTGGAGTAAATGTTCAAAGAAAAAAATTAATAATATTAATCGCTGGCTCAGTTTTAGCAGGCTCTGCCGTTGCCGTATCTGGAACAATTGGTTTTGTAGGACTGGTCATTCCCCATTTTAACAGAATCCTTTGGGGGCCTGATCATAAGCATTTACTGCCATTATCGGTTATTTCGGGCAGTGGCTTTCTTATTATTGCCGATCTCATTTCGAGGACGATTATAGCACCCTCTGAACTGCCGATCGGTGTGATAACCGCATTAATAGGGGCACCTGTTTTTGCCATTATTCTAATGAAGAGAAGGTTTGAAAAAAGATGATTGATGTTATTCAAGTATCAGGGGGCTATTCCAATCATTCCATTCTGAAGGATATTTCTTTTAAGGTGAAAAAGGGAGAGCTTTTTGGCATTATCGGCCCGAATGGAAGTGGAAAGACGACCCTTCTAAAATTAATCAGCGGGACATTACCATTGCAATCCGGGGAAATTAAGCTGAATGACTGGTCTATTACAGCCTACTCAACAAAGGAGTTTGCAAAGCTTGTGGCCGTTTTGCCGCAATTGACCCAACAAACCTTTGGTTACACGGTGAAAGAAACGGTATCACTTGGAAGGTATGCTCATCAAAGTGGCTGGTTTCATACATTCAGTGAAGAAGATGAAAAAATTGTTCAAGAAGCCATGGAAATGACAGGTGTGAAGGAATTTGAAAATGATCCGATTGATAGGCTTTCGGGTGGTGAGCGGCAACGGGTCTTTCTTGCCCAGGCTTTAGCACAGAAACCAGAAATTTTGATATTGGATGAGCCGACAAATCATCTTGACCTATCCTATCAAAAAGAATTATTGGATTTATTGAAAAGCTGGACGAAAGAAAAGGGATTGACGGTAATCTCAGTATTCCACGATCTTAATTTAGCTGGCTTATATTGTGATCAATTGTTACTTTTACATAAAGGAAAAATGGAAATTCATCACCATCCAGATGAAGTGTTGAAAAAAGAAAGGATCCAGGCCATTTATCGGACTGAAATTGAAAAATATCCGCACCCTAAAGTGCCAAAGCCACAGATGATGTTAGTCCCGGAACGCCTAAATGGCCAGGATTTCGTGATTCATGATGGGCTTTTGGACATTTCGAAAGAGAGGATAACGCTTAAAGCACCTATCCCATTACGATCCATGTCATCTGGAGTGACAGGTGCTGGGATTGGATGGTATCAGACATTTGTGAATCGCCATGTAGAAAAAGATTATCATTACCCTGATTTCAAACGAGAAATGACGGAATATTTAAAAAACAACAGATTTGATCCAAGCGGGACCGTTGGGATGATGACAGCTGTTCAACTTAAGGATGTTTCCGTTAAATTTCTGGAGGAGGAAGGTTTTTCAGTATTAATCGTTGTTACGGCGGGAGTCCGTAATGCTGTTGATGCGACAAATGAAAATAGACCAGCCTTTATCCCTTCACCGGGAACGATCAATATTTGGGTATTTGTAAATGGGGAATTGACAGAGGAAGCCTTTATCCAGTGTATTATGACGGTAACAGAGGCAAAGGTAAAAGCGATCCAAGAACGAAAGATAATCGATCCCGAAACAGGAACGCTCGCAACAGGGACATCGACAGATAGTATTTTAATTGCGGCAACACAAACAGGGACACTACTTCCTTTTGGGGGATCGATTACACCACTTGGAAAGCTAGTTGGAAATGGAGTCTATTATTGCATGAACCAAGCTCTTACCCATTACTTTAATAGGAATCAAAATAATTGAAAGAAAAGATAAGTTTTTGGAGGCATTACGAGAATGGAAGAGTCAGGATTAATCTTTGTCACAGGCGGTGCTAGAAGTGGGAAAAGCTCTTTTGCTGAAAGGCTTACTTGTAAAATCGCACGTGATTATGGTGGAGATCTCCATTATATTGCCACATGTAGGCCCTCAGATGATGAAATGAGAAACAGGATATATAGACATCAACAGGAGCGGAAAGAAAGTGTTGCCCAATGGAAGACATGGGAATGTCCAACTGATATGAAAAGGTTGGTTTATTTTTTAAAAAAGAGAGATATTGTTCTACTCGATTGTTTAACCATTTTATTAACGAATGAACTATTTCAGGATGAGCATTCTTGGAAACATAATGATTATCAAGAACAGGTTATGGAGTTGATTTTAACGGGGATTGAGGCAATTGAACAAAAGGTTCAAGCATTCGTCATTGTTTCAAATGATGTACTAAATGAAAATATCATCGATCGCTCACTCGTGCAAACATATGGACGACTCTTGGGATGCCTTCATCAGCAAATTGTTAAGAAGGCCAGAAAAGCATTTTTAGTAGAGTCAGGCATACCAGTCTTGATGAAGGGAGGTAGGTTGGATGAAAGGGCTCATGATACTTGGAACAGCTTCTGATGTTGGAAAAAGTTTAAATAATGATGGCTTTCGAAATCATTGGCTGGATAAAATTCGCAAAAGTAAAGGCAAGTCGTCAAGGGAGTCCATTTCCTTACATTCATTAAAGGATAAGCGATATGATGTTTTGGCTGAAATGGTGAAGGAAAATCTTAATTGGGATCAGATCAAGAGGGTGGTTGCACAATGGCAGGAATCATAAAATCATATGTACTTGGCATGATCATATGCATTCAATTTTTCAGCTCCATCCCGATTAAGAAGGAAATTCCAATGACACCAAAAAATCTGGAAAAAGCCATTCAGACATTTCCAATTTTAGGATGTCTTCAAGGTTTAATTTATGCAGGTCTATTATATGGACTGCTCCATTGGACCGTTTTTTCCCATTTAGCGATTGCCTTTGTCATCTGGCTTTCCATCATCATTTTAACTGGAGGAATCCACCTTGATGGCTGGATTGACTGTAGTGATGCTTTCTTTTCTTATCGGGATCGGGAAAAAAGACTGGAGATTATGGAGGATCCGAGAACAGGTGCTTTCGGTGTAATAAGTGTTATCGTCCTTTTAAGTGCGAGATTTCTATTTATATATGAAATTGTTTCAAAGGCTGGAGAGCTTTCGTATCTGCTTATTTTTTTCATCCCATTTTTAAGCAAAATGTTGATGGGAATGACGCTTGCGATGATTCCTCTAGCTAAAAAAGAAGGACTAGGTTATTTATTCCAGCAGGCATGCCAACAAAAAACTTTATGGATGTACCCTTTTTATTTAGCTGTTGTGTTTATTTTTCAATGGTTGTGGCTAAAGGAAGGGATCGTTATTTTCTCTTGTATGCTCCTTTCGATCTTTGTGCTTTTTCTTTTATTGCGAAGAAAGGTGGTAGATTGGTTTGGTGGAATTTCGGGTGATGTCGTTGGTGCAGCAACAGAAGGAGCGGAGTGCGGCCTATGGATGATCGTGTGGTTATTTCATTATTACGGCATGGGCTGACAGCAGAAAATGAAAAATCTGCCTATATTGGCTGGACTAATTCCCCGCTTAGCTCTACAGGAAGGAAGAATATCCAGCCTATAGTGGAGCCGGAACTGCTTTTTTCAAGTGATTTAATGCGTTGTCTTGAGACGGCTTCTCTTCTGTTTCCGTATAAAGAAGCATTGCAGATGGCAGAATTTCGTGAAATGCATTTTGGGCGTTGGGAAGGAAGAACATACGAACAAATGAAAAGCGTAAAATCCTATCAAGATTGGATCGAAGACCCTTTTTCGCGCTATCCTGATGGAGGAGAATCTTTTGCAGAATTTGGGTTGCGGATTCAAACAGGATGGGAAAAAGTAAAAATGCAGATTTTCAAAGCCGATGCAGCAAGTTCAGCGATTGTGACCCATGGCGGAGTAATTCGCTATTTGATGACCCTTTTTGCCCCACAAGAAAAGTCTTTTTTTGAGTGGGAAATCCCATATGGCGGCGGGTATCAGCTTATTTTTACAAGGGATGGATTAAGGAGGGGTGAGAAATGCATTTCATTACAGGGGGTGCCTATAACGGAAAATCAGTTTGGGCAAAAGAATTTTATCAATTAAATAATCAAGACTGCCGGTGGATATCGGCTTATAAGTATGAGAATTTTCCTGATGATTTATCTAAATACCATGAGAAATTCATTGTTTTAGAAGGGGTAGAACAATGGATTTTAAAAATGATTGAAGACAATGCTTCATGTGAACATCGTGAAAAAGGGCGGAAAATCATTCAGGCTTGGACCAATTGGGAAACTTTGGACCGACATCTGGTGGTCATTGGCACCGATATTTCCAAAGGAATTGTGCCAATCGAGCCAATAGATAGAATTTGGCGTGATACAACAGGATGGTTTTATCAGGATTTAGTGGCAAAGTGTGATCGATTTGATCTTATATGGTATGGGATTGCAAAACAGTTAAAATAATAGCTTTAAGAAAAGGAGAACGAATAAATGTCTGCTAGAAAAATGAGCTTACTAGCCTTGTTTATAGCTTTGTCTGTGATTGGTGCCTCGATAAAAATACCATCCTTTGTTGGCAGTATTGCACTTGATTCATTTCCAGCAATGCTCGCAGGTGTTCTGATTGGCAAGAAAAACGGAGCAATTGTTGCTGCATTTGGGCATGTAATATCCGCTTATTTTGCAGGGTTTCCATTAGGACCTATGCATCTGGTTATTGCAGTTGAAATGGCAGTATTAGTGTGGTGCTTCGGTATTATTTATCAAACTGGAAAAAGAATAATTGCTGGTCTATTCTTTAGTCTAACAAATAGTTTCCTTGCGCCATTGCCATTTATATTCATGCTAGGTATTGGGTTTTATGTATCCATTTTGCCATCCTTACTGGTCGGTGCCACATTTAATACCATTATCGCACTTATTCTAATTCCAAGGTTTAAAAAAATGTTTAAATCAAGCTTTGTAAAGGTGAACTAGGAATGCAAAGAGATGTAGAGATTATTCCTCTAGATAGGACTAAAGAGCTAGTTATTGCTTGCGATAATAGCGGGGCAATTGGGATGAAGCCAATGGATGAGGTATCTGTCCCGTATGAAACAGTTTCCTACTATTGCTTTCGAGTAGCGTGGATGGAATGTGTGTCGGCAGGAGCGATTCCTCTTTCAGTGATGATTCAAAATTTTTGTGGTAATGAAGCATGGACTTCGCTTGTTGATGGCATTCATCAAGGAATGAGGGAAATTGGAACACCTGAGTTGCCTATTACAGGAAGTACGGAGTCCAATTTCACGCTATTACAATCAGCCATTAGTGTAACCGTTTTAGGAAAAAGGCGAAAGAAAAAAGAGCAGCCAATATCTTTTTCCGATCAGATAAAAGTAGCTGTCATTGGCAGTCCGCTTGTAGGCAATGAAGTCATTGATCAAAAGGATAGGATAGCCCCTATTGGTTTATTTCATTGGTTTTGTCAACAAGAAGAAGTTCTGGCAGTCATGCCTGTAGGCTCAAAGGGAGTATTAGCAGAACTTAATCAAATGTTTACGAATAGCACATTACAATTTGATTGTGAAATGGATATAAAAAAATCGGCAGGGCCATCGACATGCTTTATCGTGATTTATAAGCAGGGTGGAAATGATCGAATGAAGAGGCAAGCAGGTGGATGGTTCCATCCGGTTAAGATTATATTATAGCAAAAAGAAAATAGCCAAAAAACAAAGCTTTTTGGCTTTCCTTATGTCGGAATTTCAGTTGATGATCACGGGCAAGGTCGTTCATCTATATC
>DATFAH010000236.1:0-7000 GCA_035254805.1 Caryophanales bacterium
AAGGGAAGCAATTGATATTGTAGATTTGCATAATCTCCCCAGAATTGATTATAGTGGAGATTACTTATTAAAATCATTAATAGATAATTGGTGGGCCGAAAACTTTTCCCAACCGCCACTTATCAGTATTGAAGTGGATCAGATTGCGACGTGTAAGGAAATGGTTATTAGTGGATTGGGTTATGGCATTTTGTCCAGCCGAATGCTCAAGGATATAGAAGATTTACATAAAATAGACTTAACGGACCAGAAAGGAAATCCAATCATACGCAGAACATGGATGTATTACCACAGGGAATCCTTGGAATGGAATGTTGTGAATGCCTTTGTACAATTTATTGAAACATTGGAATCAATGCGTGAATAAGTGGAAGCACATGATATTCTTTGAAGACAATTTATAAGAAAAAATTATAAAAATCAATTTTAAGGTAACTAGCCCATGGCAGTTATCTTCCCGCTTTATTAGTTTAGATTGGAAGTACATTTTTAATACAGCATCTCCACAGCGTTATAAGTGACAAGGATGTCTTTCTTCTAAATATACAAAAAGGTTGTCCTAAAAGTTCTATTATTAGTCTTCATAAACAAGGGATTACACAATTCTGTCTAGATAGTGGCTACAAGCTTGCTCAGAAAAAGTGGCTTAGGAAATTTGGTGAACCTTATATGGTGGCAAAAGACTATTGGGGTTCAGGTAATGACCATATGATCTGGCTTTGTCATGTGATGGATTTTATCGAAAAATAGAATCAGTGTGACCGTTCTACGATTGGGTCGGTTTCCTGCCACACTAAAATGGCGGGGAACTGGCCTTTTTATTATGGAAAAATCCAACCAGTTGTAATTTGTGCAACTTATTCCCTATTTAGACAGTATAATGAAGTAAAGGGGTGTGATGGATTTGAGAAAATTAATTGGTACACTCATCATCGTAAGTTCCATTATCATGGCAACAAGTTGTGGAACAGGGAATAATCAAGGAAACTTGCGGATCGCAAGCCATGTGAATTTTGGCAAAGAGGATTATAAAAAAATCGTTTCTTCCAATAATCAATTAGGGATGGAATTGTTGCCAGAAGTCAGGGAGAATGAAAATGGCAACGTATTCATTTCACCCATGAGTTTATTTATGGCTTTATCCATGGTATATAACGGTGCTGATGGTGTGACGAAAGAAGAAATTGCGAAGGTTTTACATGTTGACGGTATTGATAAAAATGAGTTGAATAAAGCAAACGCATCATTTATGTCAATGTTAAATCATGATTCAAAGCAAATACAGTTGAATTTGGCAAATTCGATTTGGCTAAACAATAAGTTTCATTTTCAGACTGATTTTGCTCAAAATAACAGAGATTATTTTAATGCAAAAATTCAGGGAATAGATATAACTAAAAGTCAATCCCCGAAAATGATCAATGGCTGGGTAAAAAAATCGACAAATGGTAAAATTGATGATATCGTTGATGATCCTTTAGATACCGATTTAGTCGCCATTCTAATTAACGCCATTTATTTTAAAGGAGATTGGAAGTTTGAATTTGCGAAGGAGCAAACTGAAAAACGGCCTTTTTACATAGACGGAAAGATCAAAGAAATTCCGCTCATGACGCTTAACAAAAAACTAGCTTATCTGGAAAACGATCAATTCCAAGCTGTTTCACTCCCTTATGGTGATGGAGAAATGAGCATGAAAGTATTTCTTCCAAAAGAAACATCGAGTTTAGCAGCGTTCAAAAAAATGCTCACGGATGATAACTGGAAGAAATGGAGCTCAGAATTTCATAAAAAAGAAGGGACAATCATGCTGCCAAGATTTCAAGTAGAAGATGGAATTTTATTAAATGAACCATTAAAGCATCTTGGGATGAAATCAGCATTTTATGAGGGTGCAAATTTCACGAAAATGATAAAAGAAAAGGATCCATTAAAGATTAGTAAAGTAAAGCAGAAAACATTTATTGATGTGAATGAAAAAGGAACAGAGGCGGCAGCGGCAACCTCGGTTGAAATAACTAAAACATCGGCGTCCATGAATCAAACGTTTCATATGGAAGTAAATCGCCCATTTTTCATTGCGATTACAGAAGATGAGACGGGGATGATTTTATTTATGGGATCCATTACAAATCCGCAGAGGAAGTAGAGCTATTTATGTGACTGATAGATTGAAACGAGGAGGGAGAACTTGAATTTATACAATATCATCAAAAACAAACAGGAATATTGGCTTGTTGATCAAATAAAAAAGAAACAAGTGTCAAATGAGGAATATCTTCACCAATTGACACAATTATTGGATGAATGGAAGCAGCAAAAAGTAGGCTATTTATCATTACTAATGGATGAAATTTATGAAGACTGGCTGTTGGATAAAGGCTTTACGAAAATTTCTAGTATTGTAGAGTATACAAGGAACTTAGATGATCTACCTGATTTAGATGATCAAATTGAATGGCATTCTCTTTCAGAAGGATCGATGAATGATCAGGAATATGGTGCGTTATATGAACGATGTCGTTCAGGGTCAGCAAATAAGAATAAAAAACAAAACATTGGCCAAGTCATGATCTCGCTTAAAAATGAATTAGGACTGGACTGGCGAGACCACTGCATTTATTTTGAAAAGGATGATGTGGTAATTGGGATCGGAATTCCTCATATAGAAATGGGGACAGAAGACGAAGGAAGATTATTTTATTTTGGGGTCGTCCCTGAAATGCGAGGACATGGTATAGGAACGGAAATTCACAAACTCACATTGAGCTTACTAAAAAAATGGAACGCAAATGATTACGTCGGCAGCACGGATATACATAACAAACATATGATAAAAATTTTTGAGCACAATGAATGTAAGCTTCGGGATCGGAAGGGGATTTATCGAATTCAGCAAAATAATCTTTGAGGAAAACTTGGCGGCTTCGATTCATCCCAAAGCATTCGTTATTGGCAGATCGTGCATGTACTGTTGTACAATAGTAACATTCATACTTAATAGTCTAAGGAGAAGACAATGAAAGTTGTTATTGCGCCAGATTCATTTAAAGAAAGTCTAGCGGCTGATCAAGTGGCCAAAGCAATTCACTCTGGTTTCAAAGCGATTTTTCCAGAAGCCGAGTATCATTTGTTGCCGATTGCTGATGGCGGGGAAGGGACTGTTCAAGCTCTGACATCGGCTTTTAGCGGAAAGATGGATTCGATCTCGGTTACAGGACCTTTATTTGAACCCGTTGAAGCGAAAATTGCTTTTTCTGAGGATGGCAAAAAAGCTTTTATTGAAATGGCAGAAGCGTGCGGGCTTCATCTCGTTCCAATCGAAAAGCGGAATCCTCTGCAAACGACCTCCTATGGGGTTGGAGAAATGATTAGGTTCACCCTCGATCGGGGTGCCAAAGAACTAATTATCGGAGTTGGCGGCAGTTCGACGAATGACGGGGGAATTGGCATGGCAACTGCACTAGGGTACCAGTTTTTTGATGGCTCTGGGAAGGAGCTAGAGGGCAGCGGTCATGACTTATTTAATGCTGTTTCCATGACAGATGTGAATCGGGATAAACGGCTTGATTCCATAAAAATTACAGTTGCAGCAGATGTGGAAAATCTACTCACTGGCAGCAACGGTGCTACTTATGTATATGGACCGCAAAAAGGACTACCAGAAAGTCTTTTAGCGAGAGTCGATCAAGCTTTAGGCCGTTTTTTTCGTATGGCTGGCAATTATTTAGGCCATGATGTAAGTGTAATTCCCGGCAGCGGGGCAGGCGGAGGTATGGGAGCAGGGTTGTTATTATTTGCTAATGCAAAGCTAATGAAGGGTATTGAACTGGTTCTTGAACAATTACACGTGAAAGAAATTTGTCAGGATGCAGATTTGGTGATAGTTGGCGAAGGCAGAATGGATAAACAAACTCAATACGGAAAAGCTCCAGTAGGTGTGGCATCATGTGCCCCTCCAAATGCTAAAGTAATCGCAATTTGTGGGAGCATCGGGGACGGCAGTGAAGTGCTTCACCAATTTGGAATCGATGGTATTTTTCCGACAATACCAGCTTTATTGCCATTTGATACGATCATGGATCAGGCTTTTGCTAATATTGAAAGAACAGCTCGTAATATTGCCGCATTGCTTCAAAATGATTAAACTAACGAATAAACAAAAAATGACTGTTGAGATAAGTGAACTCGACAGTCATTTTTTCAAACGATAAGAAAGAATTTTGAACTTAGAAAACTGTCCAGCTCAAGTGGCCTATCGACTAGCAAACTTCGAGCCTACTTCCTACGATAAGTCAACATCAATTCGTAAGCGCCTCATTGTGTTTCCTTTATCAAAAAGCCTTGGCCCCTCTTAGTTTGTACGTCGATGACCACTAAGGAAAGCTACTTAGAGAATAATCTTCGCAGGAACAGGCTCCGCATGTTCCGAAGCCGCTTGCGCTTTTCTAATTATGTATTTCTTAAAACAGTAATAAACCCATCGAGGATTTGATGGCTTATTTTGAAATCTTTATTTTGATAGAATTTTAAGGCATTGTCATTCCCATTTGAGACAAAAATAAATAAGTCGTGTATGGATTTAAAGGAATTCAACCAATCTATCGATTTTTCGAACAGAACGGAGCCAATACCTAAATTTCGATACCCATCTTTTATATAAAACTGGGAAAGACAACCGACATCATTCGTTTTTACCGAATCAAAGTCAAAAAACGAATCACAATTTAATGTGGCAAAATCAGTAGAATAAGTCTCCTTTGGTGAAATATTGCTATACGCATATCCAACAATCTCTTCTCCATCCTTAGCAACAACGATATAGTTTTCTTTTGCACCTTCTACGGATGGAATCATTCTTGTTTCGAAATTCATCCCGTCAAATAGCTCAGTATGAACATGTGAGATTGCTTTTTGATAGGCCATTAAGTCATTACATAAATCTTTAATACAATCAATATTGTCATCTGAAATTACATCATAGTGAATGCTCATCGTATTCTTCCTCTCCGAATATTATTTGGCTTAAACTTAGTTTTATTATAAAAGGAGTTAATCCTTAAGGCAATGAATGATATAATCAGTGGATAGCGGGTACAATAGTATGAAACTGCAAAATGATCAAATGGAGGAATTTATTTAATGTCAAATTTGCCAAATTGCCCAAAATGCAATTCAGAATATACATATGAGGATGGAAGTCTTTTTATTTGCCCAGTTTGTGCACATGAATGGACGTTAGAATCCGAAGCTAGTGAAGACCAAAAAGTTGTTAAGGATGCAAATGGAAATATCTTAAATGATGGTGATTCTGTAACGATTATTAAAGACCTAAAGGTAAAGGGAAGCTCATCTGTCTTAAAAGTCGGAACAAAAGTAAAAAATATCCGTTTGGTTGACGGCGATCACAATATTGATTGTAAAATTGATGGCTTTGGTGCGATGAGTTTGAAATCCGAGTTTGTTAAAAAAGTATAGTGACTAAATGGGTACTAGTTCTAAAACTGGTGCCTTTTTATTTTTCAAAAACCTTCTCACATAATATTCACAAACAGAATACATTAAAAAGGAAATGTATATATGAGGAGGCAAAAGAGATGGAAAGCAGTATTTATGAAGGCTTAGAGCATCATTCTGAGCATGCTCATCATTCTGAGCATTCCCACCATGAGATGCATGATGTCCATCATAAGTGCCAA
Organism: Caryophanales bacterium; assembly: GCA_035254805.1. Lineage (GTDB taxonomy): Bacteria > Bacillota > Bacilli > Bacillales > Cytobacillaceae > JAUZPL01. The sequence goes on from DATFAH010000236.1 coordinate 5,700, forward strand.
AAACACTTATATCAATTTATTCAGGTTGAATTACATGACGGGGCGGTGTTCCAAGGAATCCTTCACAGTTATGATCATGACAAACTATATCTGATTATGCCAACTGCGAACGGGACGCAAAAGGATGAAAGTCGGATTTTCCCATTTTTTGGGCCATTTGGATTGTTTGGGTTTCCTTTCTTCGGAATAAGAGCGTTTGGACCGTTTTTCCCATTCTTTATTTAAATTCAAATAAGGCATAGAGAATTTGGGTTCTCTATGCCTTTTGTTCATTTAATCGGTGGTCCGCCATTGATTTAGTTTTTGGATACTTTCTTCTAATTTTTCATCCACTGAACCGGCTTCTTTAATATGTGAAAAAAGGGCAGTATTGACACCTTGGAATATATTTACAACAGCATTCACTTCATTTGTAATATTAGCTTTTTCCTTTTGAATCAATTCAACCACTTCCAAAACACCTGCATCCACATCTTGGTTCGCATTAAGAATGTCATTCATCTCTAAGGATGCTTGTTCACTCATGGTAATCCCGCGCGTTAATTTTTGCAGCATGTGCTGTGAACCTTCTATGACTGTCTGGATATCATTTTGGATCCGATGGATTAACGCTTCAATATTTTTTGTGCTTTGTGCTGTAATCTCAGCTAATTTTCGAACCTCATCAGCTACAACCGCAAATCCCCGGCCATGTTCTCCCGCGCGTGCCGCTTCAATTGCCGCATTAAGTGCGAGTAAATTTGTCTGTCCAGCAATGTTTGTAATATCAGATACAATCTGAGAAATTTCAGTGGATCTATGTTCCAAATTCCCCATGTAATCGGTCGTTTGTGATGTCTCCGTTTCAACCTCACTCATTACTTTTTGTAGGCTATCTAAAAATGACTTCCCGTTCTGTGTTTTGGTCACCATTTCTTTCGTTTTTTCAATTAGAATTTGCCGTTTCTCCAACGTTTGTTGTGACATGTTATCGTCACTTGCTCCATACAAACTAATCGTTTCGACATGCCCGCGAATTTGATCGACTAATTCACCAAGCAATTGATGCTGCTCATTTACGACATGGTGATTGGAAATGATTTGTGATTGTGTTTGATACATATCCATTAGAAATGACTCAAATTGATTTTCTTTTTCCCGATATTTTACCTCTAATAATTGTAAGGCATGTTCAAGCTCTTGATTTCTTTGCATGAGTCCATTTATATCTGGACGTTTAAGTAGTTTGATCATTATTTTTTCCTCTCTGATACAAATTTGGTTAACCAGACAAACGATTATTTTGCAAAGAGATAAATATA
>DATFAH010000237.1:0-6410 GCA_035254805.1 Caryophanales bacterium
TGATGGCTTAGAAAGGAAGGAACATAAATGTCCGAACAATATAAATCAAGAGAGGAGCGCCGAAAACAGCTTAATAACGCGAAGAGCAGCCAAAAAGGAAAGAAGAAAAATATGGGTCTTGCCAAGAAAATTTTTCTTTCGATCATTGCCCTAGGTGTTATTGGTATGTTAGCCGGTGTTGCAACATTTGCTTTTTTAGTGAAAGATACTCCTAAACTTGATCCAAAATTATTAAAGGACCCAATTGCTTCAAAGATTTTAGATAAAGATGGAGAGTTAATTACACAAGTTGGTGCTGCTAACCGTGAGTATGTTGCATACAAGGAAATTCCAAAAGTGTTAGAGGATGCGGTTTTAGCAACAGAAGATTATCGTTTTTATAAACATCATGGAATCGATTTTATTCGACTTGGCGGTGCCGTTTTAGCCAATTTTCAGGAAGGATTTGGTGCAGAAGGTGCAAGCACCATTACCCAGCAAGTTATCAAACAATCATTTTTAACACCAGAAAAAACATTAAAAAGGAAAGTTCAGGAAGCCTGGCTAGCTTACCAACTTGAACAAAAATATACAAAACACCAAATTTTGGAAATGTACCTTAATAAAATTTATTATTCAGAAAATGCAAATGGGGTCGCAACTGCTGCTAAGGCTTATTATGGTAAGGAATTGAATGAGTTAACTTTACCTGAAGCGGCATTACTTGCCGGAATACCTCAGCTTCCAAATAGATATAACCCTTTTAATTATCCAGATTTAGCAGAAAAGAGAAGAAATATAGTTTTATCACTAATGTATCAACATGGCTATATTACCAAGGGTGAAATGACGAAAGCACAAGGTGCATCTGTTACAGCTGATCTCCTAAAAGAGGATCAAAGGAAAATTAATGAAAAACCATATGACTCATTTGTCGATGCGATTATTGACGAAGTCAAACAGGTTGGCGATTTTGATATTTTTTCTGATGGTTTAACGATTTATACTACATTAGATAAGGATGCCCAACTTCACGTTGATAAAATCCTTAATACAGATGAAATTATTCAATATCCTGATGATGAATTTCAGGCTGGCATCGCTTTACTTGATACAAAAACAGGAGAAATTCGTGCTCTTGGCGGAGGGCGAAATCAACAAGTTAAACGTGGATTTAACTATGCAATTGATACCCAAAGACAGCCTGGTTCAACGATAAAACCAGTTCTTGATTATGGACCTGCGATTGAATACCTAGAATGGGGAACATACCATATGATTGAGGACAAACCTGTTAAATATTCAACAGGGAAAACTTTTGGCAACTGGGACGGTCAATATAAAGGACCAATGACAATTAGAACCGCACTTCAATTATCCAGAAACACCCCTGCCGTTCAAACATTACAGCAGGTTGGACTTGATAAAGCGAAAGACTTTGCCATAAACCTTGGGATTCCTTTAAAAGAAATTTATGAATCGTATGCCATTGGTGGTTTTGGTGGTAAAACAGTCGGGGTTTCCCCACTTGAAATGGCTGGTGCCTACAGTGCATTCGGTAATAATGGTTTTTATACAAAGCCACATGCGATTACGAAGATTCAGCTCCGTGATGGTACTGAAATCAATACGACTCCAGATACAAAAGTCGTGATGAAGGATTATACAGCCTTCATGGTTACAGATATGTTAAAGGATGTTCTCGAGTTCCCTGGAACAGGTGTAAAAGCGAATATTCCTGGACTCCCTGTTGCTGGTAAAACCGGAACTACCAATTACACAGATGAAGAATTGAGCAAGTGGAATATAAGCAGCAGTAAAGATGTCCCAGATGCCTGGTTTACAGGATATACTACCAATTATACGGCATCTGTCTGGACCGGTTATAAAGATCGCAGCACACCGATTGATGTTGGTGATAATCAAAAGATCGCGCAATACATTTTTAAAGATCTAATGAAATATGTATCAAAGGATATTCATACCGAAGATTTCACTGTTCCAAAAAGTGTACAAAAAATTCGGATTGAAAAAGGAAGCATGCCGGCCAAATTGGCAAGTCCATATACACCTGATAGTGAAGTATTAACCGAATATGCGGTCAAAGGACATGGTCCAAAAGATGTTTCTGAAAAATATAATAAGCTTAGTCCTCCAACAAGTGCTCAGGTAAGCTTTGACCAAGCAAAAAATGAAATTGTTTTAACTTGGGGTTATGACGATACCTTAAGTAAGGATGTAAAATTTGATGTTTTTGTATCTGTAAATAATGGCGCAGAACAGAAACTTACGTCTACGGCAGAAAAAGGACTGAGAATTGCCAACCCTACCCCTGGGGGCAAATATAAATTTAAAATTGTAGCAATTATGGGTAGTAATTCTAGTGATCCAGCGGCCGTTTCAATTGATATTCCTAATCCTGCTCAGCAAAATATTAATGATGGGACTCCAAATGGTGATGATCAAGGTAACAATAATGGCAATGGAACAGACACCACTCCTTTAGACAATGGAAATAGTACCGGGAATGGCAATAAGCCTGGAAATGGAACTGGAACAGGCACTGGAAAAGGTACTGGTGGCACTGGGACTGGAGCTGGGTCAACTGGCACTGGAACAAGTGGTACAGGCGGATAAAGGTATGAAAAAAGCGTTTAGACTTTATTAGGTCTAGACGCTTTTTTTACAACCACATTTTTCATATAATGTTTTTCTTGTTCAACCATTAACTCAGATAATTGAATAAAAGAATGGAATAGTTTTGGCCTGGAAATGATAAAACCCAATCTTTCTTGGACATTAACAGGTTTAGAAGTTAATTGAGAAAAAGGAATAGGTTCTTTTAAATGAACTGGTTGTCCATTGCTCCAAAACAATAATTGAAGAAATAATCCGATTCCCTTTTTCATGCTCTCCAAAATAAATTCCTGCTCCCTATTTTGATAGCGTAATTTCAAATGATTTTTTAGTTGTTGCCATTCCTTCAATAAAATAGGAACCGATTCTTGGGGGTTCATCCATGGCATACATGTAACCCTTCCATTAAAGAAATAAAGCTCATAAATAAAATTTTCACTTAAGGAAAATGAGCTATTTGGCTTATTAACTAAAATCTCCTCCTGAGAGAAAAAAAATGGATGGTTTAACTCAGCAGGAATGGCTAATTTTTTCACAGAATCATCCATTTACTTTTTCCTTTCCTTTCATTCTTTTCCGTCCTTCTCACAGTGGGCGGCTGGAAACATTTCCCCATTATATCAAGGCAATAATGAATTTGTGTTTTATTTAGCATGATAGATCACCCCACTCAAGTTATATCAACAAAAATGAAAACGAGAGATTTTTTCCCTCGTCGCCTAAAAAATTATTGTTCTAACCAATTGTAGAAAGGAACTTCAGCAGTTGATGATTGCTTTTGATTTTCACCTTTTTGCACTTGCTTTTGACGGAATTTTCGCCCTTGATTTTTTGCCTGTTCAATTGTTTTGATTCCATTTTTCTTCCATTCAAAAAGAATTCTGTCAATATAGCGGAAATTTAATTTCCCAGACATTACCGCCTCGCGAAGGGCGGCTTTTATGATAGAAGGATCATGATGGTCATCATCCATCCACATCCCAAGCGTTTCACACTCAAACGGGGACAATGGGCGACCAAATTCGTTTTCAAAACAAGTATATAGATCCATTTCCTCTGTTTGTCTCGTTTGTACTTGTTTACTTTTTTTACTTTTAAGAAATTGATCAATTAATTTTTCCCATAATGGGCGTAAAGAATATTTTTCAAACCGGATTCCTTCTGTTGAATATTCATCTATGATTTCAATAAACCCGTGTTGGATAAGTTTTCTTAACATTTCAGTACATTCCGAAGTAGTAACAGTCATTCTGGACGCAAGCTCTTCTGGAGTTGGAAAATCATTTCCTTTTTCAATGAATGTTTGGATGTGTAAAAGGAGCATACATTCAATTTCATTTAATTTAAGCTTACTATACTCCATAAATAAAATTGAAGGTACAACTAGATTACCTTCCTCCATCCATGACAATAAATTTTCTTTCATTTTTAGGACACCTCCATTTAAGTATACCATGAATAAAAGCATCCGAATATGGAGAATGAGAAGCAGATTTTGTAAGCGAAAGAAAAAGCCTGCGAATGCAGACTTTCTTGTTAAGCTTCTCTTATTTAACGATTTTTCCTTCAATAAATTGATGAATTCTTTCTACGGCAGCCTCTAATAGATCAAGTGAGGTTGCATATGATAACCGGATATTATCAGGAGCACCAAAACCGGAACCTGGAATGACTGCCACTTTTGCTTCCACAAGTAAAGCTTCGACAAATTCATCGACATTACGATATCCTGTTAGTTCTGCTGCTTTCTTTACATTTGGGAATAAATAAAATGCCCCTTGTGGCTTTACACATGTAAAACCTGGAATCGCAATTAGTTTATCATAAATTGTTTCCAGCCTTTTTTCAAATGCTTGACGCATTTCTTCAACAGGCTCTTGTGGCCCATTATACGCAGCAATCGCTGCATATTGTGCAGTTGTTGTAGGATTGGATGTACTATGGCTTGCAAGGTTTGTCATTGCTTTAATAATCTCTTGATTACCTGCCGCATAACCGATTCGCCAGCCTGTCATCGAATGAGACTTTGATACACCATTAATAACAATCGTTTGTTCTTTTAATTCTGGTGATAATTGGGCAATAGAAATATGCTTAAAATCACCATAGATTAATTTTTCATAAATTTCATCCGAAATAATCAGGATATTATTTTCAAGACAAATGCTTCCTAATGCACGCAATTCTTCCTCAGTATAAAGGATGCCGGTCGGATTACTTGGTGAATTAAGAATAAGCGCTTTTGTCTTTTCAGTAATCGCATCTAGCAGTTGATTCGTCGTGATTTTGAAATCATTTTTTTCGGCTCCTTCAATATAGACAGGGTTACCGCCTGCGAGTTTAACCTGCTCAGGATAACTTACCCAATATGGGGTTGGGATAATGACTTCATCATCTTTATTTAAAATTACTTGGAAAAGGGTATAAAGTGCATGCTTTGCACCACTGCCAACAATGATTTCATTTGGATTATATTCAATTTCTTGATCTTTCTTGAATTTCTCAATAATAGCCGTTTTAAGGGCGGGCAACCCAGCTGATGGGGTATACTTCGTTTGACCATCATTCATTGATTTTATAGCAGCATCTAAAATATTCTTTGGCGTATTAAAATCAGGTTCTCCTGCCCCTAATCCAATCACATCGATGCCTTGGGTTTTTAATTCTTTTGCTTTGGCTGTAATTGCCAATGTTGACGAAGGTGTCAATGACAACACTCTGTCGGCTAATTTCACTTCCATTATTTGTTCCTCCTATCATTAATTAACTAAAAGTTTTCATATTTTTTTAGCCATTCACCTGATTCAAAGTCAATATAATAATAATTTATTAAATTGTTGTCAGAGTGATAATAAATTTCCCATGATGGAATATGATGTATCATCCCTAAACGAACTGATACAATCTTCTTTGGATTTTTAGTTTCTTCAAGTTTTTGGACTGCTTCACTTTTCGTAATGCCATCTTTTGCTTTTTTTACCACTACATTCTTACTTTTTTCAGGAATCCAAATAATGATTTTCTCACCATGTTCATTTTTCCCTTCAATGACATACACGGTTTCTGTGCGATTGTATAAATGGAAATCATCCACTTTACTCAATTTGACTTTTTTTTCAGCAAGCGCAATTGCTTTTTTTTCGGCAATTTTAACAGGTTGAATGGATGATAAATATATTTTACTAAAAAAAGCCAATGCAAATAGGATAAAAATAACTAATATCAAAACTAATTTTTTCATTTTTTCACATCACTATGTACGATAAATCGTAAATATCGCTTTTTTTTGATCTTCACTGTCAAGGGCCAATCCAAACATAAGGTCTTTATCTTTCAAAGTTCGATTGAGGGAATCAATAATTTTATAAAGATCTGGACTATGCTGAATTTTAACGGTCGAAAGCACTTCAATTTTACTTTCCAAAAAATTAACCTCCTTCATCTTTATCCCCTGCCTAAAAGGGCAATTAAAGATGGATTCTTCTAAATTATTATAACAGCAGAATGCTTTTTAGCTAGATAAATCCATTGATTTATTTAAACTTTTTTAAAGCCATAAACGGATAATATCAACTAGTTCTTCGATTGCCCCATTTTTTACTGGAACCGTAGGAATGGATTCCAAAAAGGCATGGCCATATTTAGTCGTTACAATTCTTTTGTCAAAAATAACCATGATTCCTTTATCTTTTTCCGTTCTGATCAGTCGGCCAAATCCTTGTTTAAATCTTAAAATAGCCTCAGGCAATGAATAATCCGTAAATGGGTTTCCACCATGTTTTTTTACGTATTCA
>DATFAH010000238.1:0-3842 GCA_035254805.1 Caryophanales bacterium
ATGAGACGCACCATGCCCATCATTCCAATCTTTAAGCCTTTTACTTATTGTATGTTTTAGGACTTCTCATTGTCAACGGAAATTTTCTGAATTTTAGCGCAATAGAGTGCTAACATATTAGTGAAATAGTGAAGGGACCATTCATAATCATGAATAGCCCCCACCAAATTAATCAAATTTTAACCCTTTCAATGCTTCTGCTAACGCATTATTTATCGGCTCATCATCTTTCTTTTGGTTTTTCAAATACTTTTGAACTGTACGTTTATCCACTTTACCCTTAGATTCCTTTTTGCGTCTTGCTTCAAAAGCAGATAACTTTTCACGATAACCACATTTACATACGAAGATTTGACCTTCTCCTTCACCACGTAATTCCATTTTCTTTTTACATTGTGGACAACGTGCGTTTGTGACACGTGAGACGTTTTTGCGGTGGCCACATTCCCGATCTTGGCACACGAGCATTTTGCCTTTTTTGCCATTCACCTCAAGCATCGGCTTACCACAATCAGGACATGATTTCGTTGAGATATTGTCATGCTTGTATTTTTTGTTGCTGCCTTTTATTTCTGTAACGATTTCCTTTGTGTGTTCTTTCATTTCATTAATGAACACATCTTTTTTCAATTTGCCTTTAGCAATCAATTCAAGTTTTTGTTCCCATTCAGCTGTTGTCGCTGGTGAACGTAGTTCTTTTGGTACTAAATTTAGAAGTTGGCGACCTTTAGACGTGATATAGATTTCCTTGCCACCACGTTTTTCAATCATGAAAGAGTTAAATAGCTTCTCAATGATATCAGCACGCGTTGCAACTGTACCTAGCCCACCAGTCGATTTTAACGTATCTTGAAGCTTCTTATCACCCGTTTCAAGATATTTTGTAGGGTTTTCCATCGCTGACAGTAAAGTCGCTTCTGTAAAGCGTGCAGGAGGCTTTGTTTGCCCTGAGGTTTGGACGATTAACTTGGTTTTTAATAAATCGCCACTCTCAATATACGGTAATAATTGTTCCTTTACATCATCCATTGATTCTTCATCATCGTATTTATTTGAATATACTTCTTTCCAACCAGCAGTAATCACTGTTTTACCTTTAGCAATGAATTTTTCATTACTGATAGTTGCTTGAACCGTTAATTGTTCATACTCATGTGCCGGCAAAAGTACTGATAGGAAACGTTTAATAACTAAATCATAGATTTTACGCTCTTTGTCATTAAAAGCTGATAAATTCACAAAACCTTCAGTCGGAATTATGGCATGATGATCGCTTAATTTCGAATCATCGACAAATGATTTATTTGTCTTAATAGATTTCGTTAAAATCTTGTTAGCAATAGAACGATACTCACCAATACTACAAGCCTTCAAACGCTCTGGAATAGTGGAAACGATATCGCTTGAAATGTATCTTGAATCTGTTCGTGGATACGTTAAAACTTTATGCTGTTCATATAATTTTTGCATCATATTTAAAGTTTCTTTTGCTGAGAAACCAAATAATTTATTCGCATCTCTTTGTAATTCTGTTAAATCATAAAGTCCAGGTGCAAAAGATTTTTTAGGCTTACGATCTATCGAGATAACCTTTGCATCTTGTTTTCCAAAAGAGTTTACAATGCTATCAATTTTTTCTTTATTAAAGCTTCGACTATTACCATTTACATCTTGCCATGTTAGTTTAATCGATTCTGTTTGTGCTTCAATTCCATAGTAAGTTTGGGGTTTGAAGTTTTTAATTTCATCTTCTCTAGCAGCAATCATCGCTATAGTCGGTGTTTGTACTCGACCGCAGTTTAATTGAGCATTAAATCGTGTTGTTAAAGCACGAGTCGCATTTAAACCAATATACCAATCAGCTTCAGAACGTGCTACTGCTGCATGATAAAGGTCCTCATATGCTTTACCTGGCTTTAAATTTTGGAACCCTTCTTTAATAGCCTTATCCGTTACAGACGATATCCATAAGCGTTTAATTGTTTTGTTAACTTTCGCTTTTGCAATAATCCAGCGAGCTACAAGTTCACCTTCACGACCAGCATCAGTTGCGATAATAATCTCATTTATATCATTACGATTTAATTGTGATTTTACTGCATTAAATTGCTTGCTCGATTGTTTAATTACCGTCAGTTTAAGATGTTCTGGTAGCATAGGTAAATCTTCTAAATTCCATGTTTTATATTTGTTATCATAAGCTTCTGGATCAGCTAAAGTTACTAAATGGCCAAGAGCCCATGTAACAATGTATTTGTCTCCCTCAAGAAATCCATTTCCTTTTTTATGACAATTCAGCACACGGGCAATATCACGTGCGACTGAAGGTTTTTCAGCAATTACAATACTTTTTGCCAAATTTAAAACATCCTTTCAATATTTCGTAAGTTAAATATAGCATACGTCTTATAGAGATTCAGTTATTGCAAAAATTCTTGCTATACCACTTACCACCATCTGAAGAATAACGAATAGTTAACAGGAAAGCGCATAGAATGAATTCACTTACCTTTTTTCTTGTAAGATCTTCCATTCAGAAGTTATTATAAAAGAGCATGACTGATACAGAAACGAGGCCGCCATTATGAGAATTAGAGATTGGGACCCGAATTTAAAAGTTCGCTTAGTTGCAGAAGCGATGATGAATATTACCTTTTGGATGTTTTTTCCGTTTTTAACGATTTATTTTGCAGAAGAGTTTGGAAAAAGTAAAGCTGGATTATTGTTGATTTTCTCACAATTTTTCTCCGTTTTAGCTAACTTAATGGGAGGCTATTGTGCAGATCGCTTCGGCCGAAAACGGATGATGGTTTTAGCCTCCATTGGCCAAGGTCTTTCCTTCTTAGTCTTTGGCCTTTCCGTTTCACCATGGCTTCACTCTCCATGGCTTGGATTTATTGCTTTTTCAATCGCTGGTGTCTTTGGCTCCTTCTATTGGCCTGCAAGCCAGGCAATGGTTGCCGATGTTGTGGAGGAGAAACACCGAAGTAGTGTATTTGCTATTTTTTATACATCTATTAATATCGCAGTTGTTGTAGGTCCTATTCTGGGAGCAATTTTTTACGTCCATTACCGATTCCAGCTATTGATTGTAGCGGGATTGATTTGTATTTTATTAGGGGCTATTCTTGCAAAAATGACCCGCGAAACGGCACCATTCCATACGGTTTCCACAGAGCGGACTGGAAAATGGTATTATTTTTTGCAAAATCAAGTGAAAGATTACTCTCTTATTATTAATGATAAAACCTTCCTCTTATTTATCTTAGCAGGAGTACTCCTCGGGCAAACGTTTATGCAATTAGACTTGGTCATTCCGGTTTATATTAAAGATGTAATGGATACCCAAAGTCTATTTCATTTTGGGGAATGGACTTTACATGTAAAAGCTGAGCAAGGCTTCGGAATTGTTCTCGCAGAAAACGGGCTTCTAGTTGTATTGTTCACAGTTTTTGTTACGAATTGGATGTCGAAATATCGTGAACGGAACGTCTTTATAGCATCTTCAATACTATATGCTATTGCTATTCTTCTTTTTGGCCAAACACATTGGGTTTGGGGTTTTATATTTGTGATGGTCATTTTCACAGCTGGTGAGCTCGTGTCTGCAGGAATTATGCAAAGCTTTATTTCAAAGCTGGCGCCAGAACATATGCGAGGACAATATTTTGCCGCGGCAAGCCTAAGATTCACCATTAGTAAAATGTTAGCTCCCCTATCTATCCCGTTAACCGTCTGGATCGGATATGAGTGGACCTTCTTTGTTTTATCCATTCTTGCTTTATTGAGTGCAGGTTTGTATTGGGTGATGTTTCAATTTTTTGAAAAAAAGCATAAAGTTT
>DATFAH010000239.1:0-8027 GCA_035254805.1 Caryophanales bacterium
ATTTTGTACGGGATTATCTTCTACAAGAACAACAATGCTGGATTAACCATATCACATTTTTCGGCAAATTTATTTAGTGTTATCGTTTTAGTTCAGAATGGCTGCACAAAATGATGATTAAGTGTTATGGGCTGTTGGTTATATGGATTTTTGTGTTGATAATGAGGAGAGTGGTCTTGAACAAAATGGTTATACGGTGCAACACATGCTCCTTGATGATGAGGATTTGGGCCAGTTACAATGGTATAAGTCAATTTATACACCTCTTTTCGGTTTAGGAAGGTAATTAGGTTAACAAAATGATAAATGTCTTACCAAAAATAGAAAAAGCCCTTTAATAAGGCTTTTCCCTATATATTATTGGATTAACAGGAGACCATTTATTAAATTAATACCAAACCGTTGCTCCTACAATAATTAACAGGATAAATAATACAACAATTAGAGCAAATCCGCCACCAAAGCCAAAGCCGCCATAACCGTATCCTCCGAAGCACATAATAAAACCACCTTTCCATTATGTTTTTTAATATCAAAATTCTCCGAAACTCCTATCAATAAAAGAAGCCTATATAAGGATGTAGGATAAACAATACAATTGTATTGTTCAAAAATGCCTCCTTTTCATTTCGGTAATAATAAAGTATGTAAAATTCATCATAAGGGAAAGGCACTTATCTAATTTTAAAGACATTAGATGAAATTATCGGTGAATATGTAACTGGTAAAGAGGTGGTATCGGCTAAAATTAGGCCCAGCGGGTTCAAGCGAATATGAGCAAATGAGCTTGATTGCAATAAAGGAAAAAAACAACGGCAAATTTTCCGTTGTTTTTGTAAAATAGTATTACCAGCCGGCAATTTCACTTCTTTTCATTTCAATATTCTCAAGTGTAAAAACTAAATCCTTTTCATTTAAAGTTTCTAAATCTTTATGTGTAATAATAATGGTGAAAGGATTAGCTGCAAATTCTTCCTGCAATAAGACTCCGGCATGATCTTTTTTAAAGATGACTGCTTCTTCAATCTTGTTATTTATTTTAAAGCAAAATATATATGCTTCAATTTCTTGATCATATAACCATGCATATGAATATTTCTCTACCTGAACCGTAATTAAATAATTAAATTGTGGTATACATAAAACAAGGATATTCTCACCATCCGGACGACTTGCCCAACCAGCATCATCGGGATAATATCCTGTTGAAACCTTTGGTATGTAATTCATTCTGCTGCCCCCTTTGTTAATCCGATTCACCTCATTTTAACCCGTAAAAAGATATTAATCCAACCAAACTTACTTACCAGATTCATAATAATTATTAGTGTGATCTGTATTAAAGTAGATTAAAATCGTAGTTGTACTTGTAACAACGATTGTTAATCTTATCCATTTTACTAGATGCTAAATCAACGATTGCAAGGGCATTTTCTTTATTTAAGGTTACCACTAATGTTTTTCCATCAGAAGTAATCCCCGTTGTGATTGATTTTTCACAATTTCCGAATGAAAGAACCTGGAATCTGCAATTCTATTATTTATTCGATAAAAAAAACAGACAAAATTTGTACAAGAAAAACTCAAAGTTTCTGCACACTTTTTTCTTAATGTAAAACTAGATTAATGATTACTTTTACTTTTACATTTTGAAATGAGGTGAATGTTTTGAAGGGAAGAATTTTGTTTGTATTGGCACTAATTCTCATATTATCAGGTAACACGATTGCTTTTGCGCATGAAGGAGATATGAAAGTACCCTCTACTTCAGGATTGAATGGGAATGTTCAAGCTGGTCATTCCATGGAAGGGGACAGTCAAGACATGGAGGGCATGGATATGAGCGGAGACAGTCATGACATGGAAGGTATGGATATGGGAGGTTCGGGGCATTCTCATGGTCCAGTAGTCGAAACACCGCCAAATGTAAAGGTGTTAGGGGCTTTTGGTGCTGTAAACCTTGCTTTTATTTTAGTAGGCATTTGGAATAAGTGGTTTAGAAGAAGGGGTGAAATCTAATGGTCATGCCAACGAAAAAAATCAGTGAAGTAAAAAACCAAATTGTGCAAAAAAAACCGTTTGATTTTCTATCAATTCCAATCCTTAAAAATTTTATTCAAAGCAGATGGTATCCAGGAATTTTTCAATGGATTGCCTTTGTCGTATTTTCCGTTATTGTGTATGAACTAGTAGCTGGAACGGTGGATCCTTCACGTAACCTCGGTACTTCCCTTACATGGGTATTGTGGTGGCCAATTGTTCCATTACTATTCCTTTTCATTGGTCGATTTTGGTGCGCGATTTGTCCTTTTGGAAAGCTTAGCGATATTATTCGAAAAACAATCGGGAGCGTGAGACCAACACCAAGGTTTTTAAGAAAATATGGTCTTTGGTTAATCGATATTTTCTTCATTGCGATTACTTATAGCGATCATATTTGGGGAATTGTTGAATCTCCACGAGGTTCAGGGTACTTGCTTCTTTTACTAGTGACAATGGTAGTGGCAACGTCTGTCTTTTATGAAAGAAGAACTTTCTGTAAAACTTTATGTTTCTTAGGAGGATTATCTGGAAACTACTCTCGTTCAGGTGCATTAGAACTTCGTGGTACTCCAGAAATCTGTAAATCTTGTAAAACACAATCTTGTTTTAAAGGCTCAGAAAAAGCAGAAGGCTGTCCAATGTTCCAATATGTAAGAACAATGGACTCAAGTGCAGATTGTAACCTTTGTGGAAACTGTGTTAAATCTTGTCCAAATGACTCGATCAGAATTTCTCCAAGGGTTCCCACAGCAGAATTATGGGGAATAAAAAATCCAAAGATTGAACATGCCTTTTTAGCAGCAGTCATAATGGGAATTGTATTTGTACAAAATATTACTATGGTTTCTATTTGGCAGGACATTCTAACTGCTATTGGTGCAGTAACAGGTACAGACAATTATAATGTAAACTTTACGGTTGCTTTTATTATTTCCATGTTAATTCCGATTTTACTTTTATTGGGAACTGCCAAAATTACTTCTTTAACAGGTGGTTCGCTTGCAAAGGTAAAGCAAAATTTTGTCCGCTTTGGTTATGCGATCATTCCGTTAGATTTGGCTGGGCACCTTGCTCATAACTTGTTCCATATCATTACAGAAGGAAAAGCGATTTGGTACAACACAGTATATTTTATAGGCATGAATGTAACAAGGGGTGACCTTGCTTTTGCAAGTGCTCCTACTGTACAAATGCTGCAATATATCATTATCGCTATTGGAATGGTAGGTTCCATCTATACGGCTTACCGTATTGGAAATAAAGGATCATTCAAAGCCTTAATGCCGTATTATTCATTAATGATCTTCCTTGCTATAATCAACATTTATCTATTCTCCTTACCAATGATGCATCGCGTGTAATGAAAAATTTTTGATGAATACTCTTTACATAGGATGGGGGGGTATGGTAATTTACCTTTAAAGGAGGCTATTTATGTCTAATCAAGATTCATTAAACAATACGTCAAATTGCGACGACCATTGTCACTCGCAAATGTCAGACCGAAAAAGCCACCATTCAGAAAATACAAAGAAAAACCTTATTACACGATTGAATCGAGTGGAAGGTCAGATTCGCGGCATTAAAGGTCTGATCGAAAAAGATACGTATTGTGATGATGTGATTACGCAAATTGCTGCAACTCAAGCTGCTTTAAATGGTGTTGCCAAAATCCTATTAGAGGGTCACATGAAAAGTTGTGTGGTTGAACGAATTCAAGAAGGCGACCATGAAGTAGTAGATGAATTACTTACAACCATTCAAAGGCTAATGAAGAAATAGGAGGAGAATGTTAGATGGAAAAGGTTACCTTAAATGTTCATGGAATGTCATGTGGTCATTGCGTAAAAGCAGTTGAAGGAAGTGTAGGAACTCTCGAAGGTGTTAGCTCTGTCGCAGTTGATTTAAAAGCTAAAACTGTTGAAGTTGTGTTTAATCAACAGGAAGTAACACTTGATAAAATTAAAGAAACAATCGATGATCAAGGCTATGATGTAAAATAAAATGAAGTGAAACGTGCTATTGATTAGCACGTTCTTTTCACTAAAAAATATACCTACATGGGGTATGAGAGGTCGGTGTATATGAGTCAGAGTTTGAAAGAAGCGAATTTACAAATATCAGGCATGACTTGTGCAGCTTGTGCCGTCAGAATAGAAAAAGGCCTCAATAAACTTGAAGGTGTCGAGCAGGCAAATGTGAATCTTGCTTTAGAGAAATCTGCGATCAAATATGATCCAACCAAAATAAAGATGGAGGATCTCCAAAAAAAAATTCAAGATTTAGGCTATGAGGTAGTAACAGAAAAAACGGAATTTGATATTACGGGGATGACATGTGCTGCATGTTCAGCCAGAATAGAAAAAGGCTTAAATAAGTTAGATGGTGTATTAAAAGCGAATGTAAACCTAGCATTAGAAAAAGCAACAGTGGAATATCACCCGGAAGCACTATCACAAGCTGACATTATGAAAAAAGTAGAAAACCTTGGTTATGGCGCTAGTGTAAAAGAAGAGGCAAAGGAATCAATTGATCATCGGCAAAAAGAAATTGAAATGCAGACTGGAAAGTTCATTTTTTCTGCTATTTTGTCTTTGCCACTCTTATGGGCAATGGTTGGCCACTTTTCATTTACAACATTTATTTGGGTGCCAGAAATATTCATGAATCCATGGGTTCAGTTAGCACTTGCCACTCCGGTTCAGTTTGTGATCGGAAAACAGTTCTATATAAGCGCCTATAAAGCTTTGAAAAATAAAAGTGCAAATATGGATGTACTGGTTGCATTAGGGACGTCTGCAGCCTATTTTTACAGCGTTTATTTATCCCTTATGACACTTGACGGAAGTGTACATACAGTAGAACTTTATTATGAAACAAGTTCCATCTTGATCACATTGATCCTTCTTGGAAAGCTTTTTGAAGCAAAAGCGAAGGGACGATCTTCTGAAGCGATTAAAAAATTAATGGGTCTTCAAGCGAAAAATGCAACAGTTGAAAGAGATGGCTTGGAGCAAATTATTCCACTTGAACAAGTATTAGTAGGAGATATTCTTCATGTAAAACCAGGTGAAAAAGTACCAGTGGATGGGAAAATAGTCCAAGGAACATCTGCAGTGGATGAATCCATGCTTACTGGTGAGAGCATTCCAGTCGATAAAAGTATCGGTGACGATGTGATAGGTGCCACAATCAATAAAAATGGATTTTTAAAGGTAGAAGCTACCAAGGTTGGAAAAGATACAGCTCTTGCCCAAATTATTAAGGTAGTGGAAGAAGCCCAAGGTTCTAAAGCCCCAATTCAGCGACTAGCAGACAAAATTTCGGGTGTATTTGTTCCCATTGTAGTGATACTTGCGGCTATAACTTTTATGATTTGGTATTTATGGGTTGCACCTGGTGATTTTGCGGAAAGCTTGGAGAAAATGATTGCTGTTCTTGTTATTGCATGTCCATGTGCATTAGGATTAGCTACTCCGACATCCATTATGGCTGGGTCTGGCCGAGCAGCAGAATTTGGGATTCTATTTAAAGGCGGAGAGCATTTAGAAATAGCGCACCGAATTACATCGGTGGTGCTTGATAAAACGGGGACAGTTACAAACGGGACGCCTGTTTTAACGGATATTTTCCCGGATCAATCCGTAACAGAAGAAAAATTCTTAGCATGGATAGGGTCAGCAGAAAAGCAATCCGAACACCCACTTGCCCAAGCGATTGTTCAAGGAATTAAAGAAAAAGGCATTCCATTAAAGGATCCTTCTAATTTTGAAGCAATCCCTGGCTTTGGAATAAAAGCAATGGTTGATGGAAAAGAGTTATTAATTGGTACGAGAAAATTAATGGATCAATATCATGTGGATGTATCAAGTGTCCTTGATCGCATGAGCCGGTTAGAAGAAGCAGGAAAAACTGCCATGCTTGTAGCCTTAAATGGACAGTATGCAGGGCTAGTGGCTGTTGCAGATACAATAAAAGAAACTTCAAAATCGGCAATCAACCGCTTAAAAGACATGGGACTTGAAGTGATTATGATAACGGGCGATAATCAGAAAACAGCAAAAGCTATTGCTGCCCAGGCTGGGATTGAACATGTCATTGCTGAAGTTCTTCCTGAAGGAAAAGCCGCTGAAATTAAAAAATTACAAAAGCTTGGGAAAAAAGTAGCAATGGTCGGAGATGGAATCAATGATGCTCCAGCACTTGCTGTTGCCGATATAGGGATGGCGATTGGCACAGGAACAGATGTTGCAATGGAGGCTGCAGATATCACGCTTATTCGTGGTGATTTAAATAGTATTGCTGATGCAATATTTATGAGTAAAAAAGCAATCCGCAATATTAAACAAAATCTTTTCTGGGCATTTGCCTATAATACGATTGGAATTCCAATCGCGGCATTCGGATTCCTTGCCCCATGGCTTGCAGGATCGGCAATGGCATTCAGTTCTGTTTCTGTTGTGCTAAACGCATTAAGATTGCAAAAGGTGAAATTATAAAGGTAATGGTTTATACACGTCCGGCATTCCGCAATGCTGGTCGTGTTTTTTTGAAAAATATTACTTCATTGAGAAGTGAAAGTGCAAAATTCTTCATAAATTCCTGCTAAAATGAAAATAGTAGCGTGATTTGAAGGGGTTTTTTAATGAAAAACACTAAAATCTTTAATAGCATTTCAATCAAACTCGGTATATTATTTAGCAGCGTATTTTTAATATTGCTCTTGATTTTAGGCTCCACTTTGTATGGGGTATTTACGAATTTATTCGTTGATTTTGTAACCAATGATTTAGTTATTCGTAGCAGTAATCACGCAAAAGCTTTAGATAGTGATTATAGTGAGAAAATGTTCGATCATGTCCTTTCAATGGAAAAGGGTGGGTCATCAATTGCAGTTATTACGGATAAAAACCAGCAAATTTTAGGTTCTTCTAGTTCAGTAAATAAAGAAATGAAAAAGTATCTTTTGAAAGGAAATAAAACAATAAATCATGACTGGAAAAATGGTAAATATTTAGTCGCTGTTAATCCTATAAACCCGGAAAAAGGATATATTTATATGTTTTATCCTACTGACCTTTTAAAGGAAACGGTACAAATATTAAAAATGCTAATCCTTATCACGAGCGTTGGGACTATTTTGCTCGGTTTCGGTTTAATTGGAGTACTATCAAGAAGAATCACTAAGCCACTTTTAACGATGAAAGATGCAACGAATAAAATAGCTCAAGGAAAATATAAGCAAACAATCCCTGCAAAAGGTAATGATGAAATCGTCCAACTTTCAAATGCCATCCAGCGTTTAGGGGAACAATTACAATTTTATGAGGATAATAGAAATGAGTTTTTAAGTGCTGTTTCCCATGAACTTAGGACACCCTTAACCTATATTAAGGGATATAGTGATGTTCTAGAAAAAGGAATGGTAAAGAATCATGAAGAGCAACTGGAGTATTTAACCATCATCAATAAAGAGTCTAAGCGGGTTGCCCATCTTGTAGATGATTTATTTGAAATGAGCAAGCTTCAAATAGGAAAATTTCAATTAAATAAAGAGCCTGCAGATATTCATGTAGTTATTGAAAAAGTTTCATCTGCACTTCAGCCAGCTGCTGAAAGAAAGGGAATTAAGCTTAAGTTACATTACCTAGATCAAAATGGAATCATCAGCATTGATATGAAAAGAATGGAACAAGTATTTTATAATTTAATAGAAAATGCGATCAAGTATACTGAAATAGGTGAAGTGAAAATTGAGTCATTTATTCAAAATGACGAGGCTGTTATAAAGATAATGGACTCAGGTATTGGAATTCCCCAAAAGGAAATTCCAATGATTTGGGATCGTTTTTATCGAGTTGATAAATCAAGGACACGGAAAACAGGAGGAACGGGATTAGGGCTTTATATCGCTAAACAGATTATTGAATCCCATAATGGCGAAATAACAGTGAATAGTACAGAAAACGAAGGATCAACATTTA
>DATFAH010000240.1:0-7786 GCA_035254805.1 Caryophanales bacterium
TAAAAGAAAAAAATAATGAACTTGAGAAAAAGCTAGAGGAAGCAGATAATCGTTATCTTCGTCTTCAAGCTGATTTCGATAATTTCCGTCGTCGTACAAGACTAGAAACTGAAGCAGGCGAAAAATATAGAGCTCAAAAATTGATTCTAGATATTCTGCCTTCCATTGATAATTTTGAAAGAGCATTATCAATCGAGGCTGCGGATTCACAATCCAATCCATTTCTGCAAGGTATGGAAATGGTCTATCGAAGCTTATTAGATGCTTTGAAAAAGGAAGGACTTGAACCGATTGAGGCTGTTGGAAAAGAGTTTGATCCACATCTACATCAAGCAGTCATGCAGGGTGCAGACGCGAACTTTGGCGCTAATATTGTAATTGAGGAATTCCTAAAGGGTTACATGCTAAAAGACAGAGTAATCCGTCCATCAATGGTTAAAGTGAATCAATAATACTACATATTATTGAAATTAGGAGGAAAATAGCAATGAGTAAAATTATCGGGATTGATTTAGGAACAACAAACTCATGTGTTTCTGTTCTTGAAGGCGGGGAACCAAAAGTAATTCCTAATCCAGAAGGTAATCGTACAACACCATCTGTTGTAGCCTTTAAAAATGGGGAACGTCAAGTAGGGGAAGTGGCAAAGCGTCAAGCGATCACAAACCCAAACACGATTATGTCCATTAAACGTCATATGGGTACATCTCATAAGGAAGAGATTGAGGGCAAAGAGTATACACCACAAGAAGTTTCAGCGATTATTTTACAGCATTTAAAATCATATGCTGAAGATTATCTTGGAGAAACTGTAACAAAGGCAGTAATTACTGTACCAGCTTACTTCAATGATGCGGAACGTCAAGCAACAAAAGATGCAGGAAAAATTGCGGGCTTAGAAGTAGAACGGATTATTAATGAGCCAACAGCTGCTGCACTTGCTTACGGGCTTGATAAAACAGAACAAGATCAAACGATTCTTGTCTACGACCTAGGTGGCGGTACTTTTGACGTTTCGATCCTTGAACTTGGTGATGGCGTTTTTGAAGTAAAAGCAACAGCGGGTGACAACCGTCTTGGCGGGGACGACTTTGACCAAGTGATTATTGATTATCTAGTGGAGCAATTCAGAAAAGAAAATGGAATTGACCTTTCCAAAGATAAAATGGCGTTGCAACGCTTAAAAGATGCTGCTGAAAAAGCGAAAAAGGATTTATCAGGTGTAGCATCTACACAAATTTCATTACCATTTATTACAGCAGGTGCTTCCGGCCCACTTCATCTTGAAGTTACTTTAACAAGAGCTAAATTTGATGAAATTTCTGCTCACCTAGTAGAGCGCACAATGGGCCCGACTCGCCAAGCTTTAAGTGATGCAGGCTTAAGGCCATCTGAGTTAGATAAAGTTATTCTTGTTGGGGGTTCAACACGTATCCCTGCTGTACAAGAAGCGATTAAAAAAGCAACAGGAAAAGAACCACATCGCGGTGTTAACCCTGATGAAGTTGTTGCAATGGGTGCAGCTATTCAAGGTGGAGTTATCACTGGTGACGTACAAGATATTGTCTTACTAGACGTTACACCATTATCTCTTGGAATTGAAACAATGGGTGGAGTATTTACAAGATTAATTGATCGTAATACAACGATCCCAACATCTAAATCACAAATTTTCTCAACCGCTGCTGACAATCAAACGGCTGTTCCAATCCATGTTCTTCAAGGGGAACGCCCAATGGCAGCAGATAACAAAACTCTTGGTCAATTCCAATTGACTGACATCCCACCAGCACCACGTGGAATTCCACAAATCGAAGTAACTTTTGATATTGATAAAAATGGTATCGTAAATGTGCGTGCGAAAGATCTCGGAACGAAAAAAGAGCAGCAAATTACGATTAAGTCTTCAACTGGTCTTTCAGAAGAAGAAATTCAGAAAATGGTAAGAGAAGCGGAAGAAAATGCTGATGCTGATAAGAAACGTAAAGAAGAAGTAGAGCTTCGCAATGAAGCAGATCAGCTTGTTTTCACAACGGAGAAAACAATGAAAGATCTTGAAGGAAAAGTAGATGCAGCGGAAGTAAGTAAGGCAAATGAAGCAAAAGATGCACTAAAAGCGGCTATCGAGAAAAATGACCTTGATGAAATTCGTGCTAAAAAAGATGCTTTACAAGAAATCGTTCAAAATTTAACAATGAAGCTTTATGAAGAAGCAGCGAAACAAGCGCAATCACAGCAAGGTGCAGAGGGACAAAGTAATCCTGGAAAAGATGACAATGTCGTTGATGCTGAATTTGAAGAAGTAAAAGATGATAAATAATCGTCTTTAGCAACATATGGAAAAGTCAAAGTCCTTCAATGACTTTGGCTTTTTCTATGTATTGATAAGAAAGTAAAAGTTTTGGACTTTGAGAATTGTCTAGCTCCAGCGCCTATCGACTAGCAAACTTCGAGCCTTCTCCCTACGATAAGTCAACATCAATTCGCCTAGCGGCTCATTGTGTTTCCTTTATCTCAGTCGAAGCCCCTCCAGTTTGTACGTCGATGACCAAGGCGCTTGTGCTTTTCTTTATTTTTGATTGCTTTATGCATCAATTGAATGTTAAAATAATCTTTATGTGAATAGATTCGGGAGTGGGTAATCATGAGTAAGCGGGATTACTATGAAGTGCTTGGACTTAGTAAAAGTGCTTCAAAGGATGAAATTAAAAAAGCATATCGAAAGCTTTCAAAGACCTATCATCCGGATATAAATAAAGAGCCGGATGCAGCTGAAAAATTCAAAGAAGTAAAAGAAGCCTATGAAACATTAAGTGATGATCAAAAACGCGCACATTATGATCAATTTGGTCACACTGACCCTAACCAAGGCTTCGGCGGATTTGGTGGCGGTGGGGATTTTGGCGGATTTGGTGGGTTTGAGGATATTTTTAATACGTTCTTTGGCGGTGGAGGCGGCTCAAGGAGACGCGATCCAAATGCCCCTAGACAAGGTGCTGATCTTCAGTATACCATGACGCTTTCTTTTGAAGAGGCAGCGTTTGGGAAAGAAACAGATATTGAAATCCCACGTGAAGAAACATGTGAGACTTGTAATGGATCTGGGGCAAAACCAGGAACAAAACCAGACACCTGTCAGCATTGTCACGGATCTGGTCAGCTTAATGTAGAACAAAATACTCCGTTTGGTAAAATTGTTAATCGTAGGGCTTGCCATTATTGTAATGGAACAGGAAAAGAAATTAAACATAAATGTTCCACTTGCGGCGGTGCCGGGAAAGTGAAAAAACGCCGGAAGATTCATGTGAAAATTCCTGCTGGAATTGATGATGGTCAACAACTTAGAATGGCTGGACAAGGTGAAGCTGGTATTAATGGTGGCCCAGCAGGTGATCTGTATGTTGTTTTCCAAGTGCGTACGCATGAATTTTTTGAAAGAGATGGCGATGATATTTACTGTGAAATGCCAATCACATTTGTTCAAGCAACGCTTGGAGCGGATATCGAAGTTCCAACATTACACGGAAAAGTAAAATTAAAGATACCTGCCGGAACACAAACAGGAACAAAATTCCGCCTAAAAGGAAAAGGGGTTCCAAATGTCAGAGGTTATGGAGTAGGAGACCAACATATTCTAGTTCGTATTATTACCCCTACAAAATTATCTGATAAACAAAAACAGCTTCTCCGTGAATTTGGCGAAATTAGCGGTAGTGCACCGCTTGGAGATCATGAAGAAAGTTTTTTTTCGAAAGTAAAAAGAGCCTTTAAGGGCGAGTAAGGATGGAGTTGGTAGAAATGAAATGGTCTGAAATCTGTATTCATACTACAAACGAGGCAATTGAACCTATTTCTTATATACTGCACGAAGCTGGAGCAAGCGGTGTAGTGATAGAAGACCCGTTTGAATTAATAAAGGAGAGAGAAGATCAATTCGGGGAAATCTACCAATTAAATCCGGGCGATTACCCCGAAGAAGGGGTAATGGTGAAAGCGTATTTGCCTGTCAACAGTTTTTTGGGAGAAACGGTCGATGCGATTAAAGAATCGATAAATAATTTAATTATTCATAATATCGATATCGGCATAAATGAAGTGACGATTAGTGAAGTAAATGAAGAAGAATGGGCAACTGCCTGGAAAAAGTACTATAATCCTGTGAAAATTTCCGAGAAATTTACCATTGTTCCGACATGGGAAGAATACACTCCTGTAAGCAGTGATGAATTGATTATTGAATTAGACCCAGGGATGGCGTTTGGTACTGGAACGCACCCCACAACAGTTATGTGTATTCAAGCTCTTGAAAGAATTGTAAAAGATGGGGACGAAGTCATTGATGTAGGAACAGGCTCAGGAGTATTGAGTATTGCCGCAGCAATGCTCGGAGCAAAGAATATTCGAGCATTTGACCTTGATGAAATTGCTGTCACAACAGCAAGATTAAATATCAAATTAAACAAGGTGAACAACAAAGTTGATATCTCACAAAATAATTTACTTGATGGTGTTCCAGAAACTTCTGCAGATGTTGTTGTTGCGAATATCCTTGCGGAAGTCATTCTAAGGTTTACTGATGACGTTGCAAAAGTGGTAAGACCTGAAGGATACTTTATTGCTTCTGGGATTATTCAGCAGAAAAAAGAACAAGTAGTTGATGCCTTAACAGATGTGGGCTTTTCCATTGCTGAAACGATCTTGATGGAAGACTGGGTTGCCATTATTGCCAAGAAAAAATAATGTTGTTTGAAAAGGGGGAGTAATCATACCCCTTTTCTTTCTATTAAAGTGTAGTAAACTATAAAGAGGTGCTTAGTTTGCAACGTTACTTTGTTACTAATAGGATAAATGATCAACAATTTATTATTAATGGTGAAGATCGCCACCATATTCTGAATGTGATGCGAATGAAAATTGGCGATCACATTATTTGTGTTGATCCTCTAGGGAAAATAGCTGAATGTAAAATTACGGAAACAAGCGAATTTCAAGTTGTTGCAGACATTGTAGAATGTAAGGATGAAAACCCAGAGCTTCCGATCCAAATTACCATTGCTAGTGGCCTACCTAAAGGAGATAAGCTTGAATGGATTATTCAAAAGGGAACTGAGCTTGGGGCGCATAAATTTCTCCCATTTGCTGCAGCCCGTTCCGTTGTAAAATGGGATGAAAAAAAGTCTGCTAAAAGAGTCCAGAGATGGCAAAAAATCGCCAAAGAAGCAGCGGAGCAGTCCCATCGTGCGTTTGTTCCGGAAATTATCAATCCTGTTAGTTTTAAAACATTACTTCAAAGAAGTAGCCAATATGATTATAAATTGGTTGCTTTTGAAGATGAGAGTAGAAATGGGGAGACCTCTGTATTTTCTTCTATTCTTCGAAAAATGAAAAGGGGAGAGTCACTCCTTATCCTTTTTGGACCAGAGGGAGGACTTTCTCAAGAAGAGATACAGTTGGCAAAAGAGAATCATTTTAGTCTTTGTGGGTTAGGCCCGCGTATTTTAAGAACGGAAACTGCACCATTATATGCACTTGCAGCGGCTTCCTATCAATTTGAATTATTGGGGTGAGGTTTATGCCAACAGTTGCGTTTCATACACTAGGATGTAAAGTAAATCACTACGAAACAGAAGCAATCTGGCAGTTATTTAAACAAGAAGGCTATGATCGGGTAGATTTTGAATCTACATCCGATGTTTATATCATCAATACTTGTACGGTAACAAATACTGGGGATAAGAAAAGCCGTCAAGTAATTAGAAGGGCAGTAAGGAGAAATCCGGATGCTGTTATTTGTGTTACGGGCTGTTATGCCCAAACATCACCTGCAGAAGTAATGTCAATTCCCGGTGTGGATATTGTTGTTGGAACACAGGACAGAATTAAAATGCTTGAATATATTGAGCAGTACAAACAAGAACGCCAGCCTATTAATGGTGTTCATAATATCATGAAAAATCGTGTTTACGAAGAGCTTGATGTTCCTTCTTTTACTGATCGAACTCGTGCTTCACTCAAAATCCAAGAAGGCTGCAATAATTTCTGTACATTCTGTATTATTCCATGGGCGCGTGGCTTGATGCGTTCGCGGGATCCAAAAGAAGTTGTCCACCAGGCACAACAATTGGTGGATGCAGGATATAAAGAAATTGTTTTAACTGGAATTCACACGGGTGGATATGGTGAAGACATGAAAGATTATAATTTAGCCATGCTTCTTCGTGATTTAGAAGTAGGTGTAAAAGGTCTAAAACGTCTTCGCATTTCTTCTATTGAAGCGAGTCAAATTACTGATGAAGTTATTGATGTGATTAAAGAGTCAAATATCATTGTGCGACATTTGCATATTCCGATTCAATCTGGTTCCAATTCAGTCTTGAAGCGGATGCGCAGAAAATATACGATGGAGTTTTTTGGGGAAAGATTGAACCGTTTGAAAGAGGTTCTTCCTGGCCTTGCTGTTACATCTGATGTCATTGTCGGTTTCCCAGGGGAAACGGAAGAAGAATTTATGGAAACTTATAATTTTATTAAAGATCACAAGTTCACTGAACTGCACGTGTTCCCATATTCAAAACGTACAGGAACACCTGCTGCTAGAATGGAAGACCAAATCGATGAAGATGTAAAAAATGAACGTGTACATCGATTGATTTCATTATCCGATCAACTTGCAAAGGAATATGCTTCCCAATTTGAAGGACAAGAATTGGAAGTAATTCCAGAGGCTCATTATAATGATGGGCAAGAAGTTGGTTTGTATGAAGGGTATACAGATAATTATTTGCGCGTTGTCCTCAAAGGAAACGAAGAAGTGATTGGAAAAATCGTAAAAGTAAAAGTTACAAAAGCAGGCTACCCATATAATGAAGGCGAATTTATTCAAATTCTTGAAGATGCTAAAGCAATCTAAAAAAAGACGGTGATTACCGTCTATTTTTTATGGATAAACAAAATCATGTTCCCAAACTTGGTCGCAAACGGCAAAATAAGTAAGGAGACTGTAACATTGAAAATGACACTGATGTGGGCTAATTGAACATCCGTTTTTTCTGCCAAAAAAGGCGCTATGTTGGTAAGGAATGGAATTAATGGGATGAATAGCAATACGCCAAATACATTCAGCCAAACATGAGCAAAAGCAGCTAACTTAGCCTCTTGGCCTCCTCCAATGGAAGCAATAATTGCCGTTATACAAGTACCGATGTTAGCGCCTAAAACGATACCAATGCCAGCATCCAGCTGCAGGAGGCCTGCCGTTAAAAATCCCATCGCAATTCCCGTCACAGCAGTACTTGATTGAATGATTGCTGTGATCACTGCACCAGCTAATACACTGAAGAAAATACTTTCATTGAAGGACATTAATGATTGTCTAATGAAGGGAACAGATGTTAATGGCGCAGCTAAAAGTTCAAAGCCCTTCATCGCAGTAAAAACAGAAGCAATACCAAAGATCAATAAACCGATACTTCTTGACTTTTTATAGTTGCATAAAATAAGAAATGCTCCAAGTATGGAAAGTGGTAGTATGGCAGCATGAATGTCAAATGTAATGAGTTCTGTTTTAAAAGTTGTCCCGATATTGGTTCCAAGAATGATTCCAATGGTTTGTGCAAAGGTCATCATCCTTGCTGAAACAAATCCAATTGTGATTACCATAACGGCTGTGCTGCTTTGTAGTAGGGCTGTGATAAATGTTCCTGTCAGCATTCCTTTTAGGGGTGTGCTTGTCAATTTTAAAAGCCAGCCCTTCAGTTTGTCTGCAGATAAATTAAACAAACCAATT
>DATFAH010000241.1:0-19887 GCA_035254805.1 Caryophanales bacterium
ATGTTTACATTAAGATAGACGATGGACATTACAAAAATGTTTCAGTTTCTTTTCATTTTTTAAATTTTTTACAAATGGAGGAGCTATGCGAATTCAAGAAATAATCGTTGTTGAAGGAAAAGATGATACAACAGCAATAAAAAGGGCTGTGAATGCTGATACGATTGAAACAAATGGGTCTGCGTTGAATCAGGAAACGATTGAGAAAATAAAACGGGCGCAGACAACAAGAGGAGTTATTATTTTTACAGATCCTGATTTTCCTGGTGAAAAAATCAGAAAGACGATATCTGCACAAGTTCCAGGTTGTAAGCATGCCTTTTTGGCTAAGGAAGTTGCCATTAGCAAAAAAGGCAGAGGGCTTGGGGTTGAACACGCAGAACCAAAATGGATTATCGAGGCCTTAAAAGATGCCCAGATCATGCATGATACTATTTTGGAGGAAATTAACCAAATTGATTTAGTGACGGCAGGGCTCGTTGGCGGTGATAAGGCAAAGGAACGTAGAATCAAGCTTGGAAAGCTTTTGAAAATAGGTTATACAAATGGAAAGCAGTTACATAAGCGATTGATGATGTTTCAAATCAGTAAAGAGGAATTTGCGGCTGCACTAACTGCTATACTTCAGGAGGAACAAGAATGAATAAAGATATTGCCACACCGGTGAGGACGAGGGGGATTCTTGAAAAGTACGGATTCTCATTTAAAAAAAGTCTAGGGCAAAACTTCCTTATTGATACGAATATTTTAAAAAAAATTGTCGGGTTTGCTGAATTGAATGAAACAAGCGGCGCTATTGAAATTGGGCCAGGGATTGGTGCCCTTACAGAGCAGCTTGCCCGAAGCAGCCAAAAAGTGGTTGCTTTTGAGATTGACCAGCGATTACTTCCTATATTGGCAGAAACATTATCCCCATATTCCAATGTGAAAATTATTCACGAGGATGTCTTAAAAGCTGATGTGAAGGAAGCGATTAAGGAGGAATTTCAAGAAGTAGATGATCTAATGGTTGTGGCAAACCTGCCATACTATGTCACCACGCCGATTATTATGAAACTTCTTGAAGAAAAACTTCCGATTCGTGGGATCGTCTGTATGCTGCAGAAAGAAGTGGCAGATCGAATTTCTGCAAAACCTGGTACAAAGGATTATGGATCCCTTTCCATTGCAATTCAGTACTATACGGAAGCGGAAGTCGTCATGGTTGTGCCGAAAACGGTGTTTGTTCCACAGCCAAATGTGGACTCAGCGGTTATTCGATTGACAAAACGAGGGTGGCCGGCTGTTAAAGTTATAAATGAGGATTTCTTTTTCCAGGTAACGAAAGCCAGTTTTGCTCAAAGACGAAAAACCTTACTTAACAACTTAACTAGCGGACTTCCAGAAGGAAAAAAGAAGAAGGATGAGATTTTAGAAGCATTGCATTCAGTCGGAATAGATCCATCCAGAAGAGGGGAAACACTATCCCTTGAGGAATTTGCCAAATTAGCAGATGTATTATACTCGAATTTCCACTAGACCCTTTTTGGGTCTTTTTTTGACAGATAAGAAAGTATAAAATTTTGAACTTAGAGAACTGTTCAGCTCCAGCGCCTATCGACTAGCAAACTTTGAGCCTTCTCCCTGCGATAAGTCAACATCAATTCGCCTATCGGCTCATTGTGTTTCCTTTATCTCAGTCGAAGCCCCTCCAGTTTGTACGTCGATGACCAAGGCGCTTGCGCTTTTTTTATTTGTATGAAAGTCACAAGCAATACGGTGGCTGCATAGCCTAATGAGTGATCACCTTTCATAATAATAATAATTGGTTTCATGCTTGGAGTGACGGCGGTGGATATTAAGTTAATGGATATTGTAGCTAGACGGTCATACAACTGTGATATTCTTTTTCGGGTTACGAATGTTTATGAAAATAATGGCCAAAAATTTGCAGTCCTTTACGGGGAAGATTTCCGCCTTGTTGCAGATTCTCCATATGATGATTTGCTTGTGATTCATCCTAATGAACGAAAGAAGCTAACACAGGAATATAGGACGATGGAGGAACAGTCATTAAGACTTTTTACTCAAGATGTAGATTTGTTAAAACAAAGGCAGGAATATGAGGTTTCAGGGGGATATGCAAAGGTAACAAATTATTTTCAAATACCAGGTAAAGTCCTTCATTTAGATGGTGATCCAGTCTATTTAAAGAAATGCCTTACTTTATATGAAAAAATAGGTGTACCCGTTTTTGGTATACATTGTAATGAGAAGGAAATGTCTAGTAGGGTGGGACAATTAATAGACTATTACCGTCCAGATATACTTGTGATCACAGGCCATGATGCCTATTCAAAGGCAAAGGGAAAAGTCACTGATATTAATGCATACCGCCATTCAAAACACTTTGTAGAAACTGTCATGGAAGCGCGGAGAAAAATTCCCCATTTAGATCAATTGGTTATTTTTGCAGGAGCCTGCCAATCCCATTTTGAATCTCTTATCCAAGCAGGTGCCAATTTTGCTAGTTCCCCGTCCCGAATCAATATTCATGCACTGGATCCAGTCTATATTGTGGCAAAAATAAGCTTTACCCCATTTATGGAAAGAATTAATGTATGGGATGTATTGAGAAATACATTAACAGGAGAGAAGGGTCTTGGCGGACTTGAAACAAAAGGTGTATTAAGAACAGGGATGCCCTATAAGGTAAATTATGAAGAGGAACAGTAAAAAAAGCCCTTTAAGCAATGAAAGGCTTTTTTTGCTGAAATTTCACATAATACTTCCGAATAAAGGTAAATATAAACATGTTGAAATTTTGTAGAAAAAGCAGAGGAAAAATTGTTGACAATCTTTTTGTTGGACTGATATAATTATGTTTTTGTTTGACAGAAATGTGTCAGTGTGTTATACTTTACATAGTGAGGTGGATCGAATGCCAAAGACCTTAGCCGATATAAAATTGGCTCTTGACTCGAATTTAGGGAAAAGACTTTTGCTAAAAGCAAATGGTGGGCGCAGAAAGACCATTGAGCGCTCTGGTGTTTTAGCTGAAACTTACCCATCTGTTTTTGTGATTGAGTTAGATCAGGATGAAAATGCATTTGAACGTGTATCCTACAGCTATGCCGATGTATTAACAGAAACCGTTCAAATTACCTTCTATGAAGATGCAACAGGACATGTAGCGTTAAGCTAAATATAAACACTTTTAGCTGGCAGTAAACACATATGTTTACTGCTTTTTACTTTTAAAAACATGAAAAATATCTATTTATTGCATACTAAGAAGGCCGCGCGGGATAAAAGGGGTTGTTTAGATGGGCAGAAGAAGAGGGATTATGTCTGAAGGTTTAAAAGAAGAGCTTGCCAAAGAACTGGGTTTTTATGATGTCGTTCAAAAAGAAGGCTGGGGCGGCATACGAGCAAGGGATGCGGGGAATATGGTGAAACGTGCGATTGAACTCGCTGAACAACAGCTGCTCCATAAAAAAGAATAGGCTTATTCTTTTTTTCAAGACTTACTTCTTATTGTTTAAACAAAACATCTTACGCGGCAAGGTCAGGGATGAATTCCTGACCTTATTTTTATTCCGTAAAGGTCGGATTAATTATATAATGTGGATAGCAATTTTGAAGAGGACGTCTTACATTAAGCTAATAAGGACGTATAACTTTTTTAATGCACTAAAGGATTTAATGAAAATTTATAAAAAAACAACTCTCAAATCGCATAAGTGCAACTTCGCCTCTGTCTTCGCCCTTAGGGGCTTGCCAATCGGCGAGTTTTCTTTATAGAATCAGAATTTATATCCTGAACTTTGAAAACTGTCTAGCGCAAGCGCCTATCGACTAGCAAACTTCGAGCCTTCTCCCTACGATAAGTCAACATCAATTCGCCTAGCGGCTCATTGTGTTTCCTTTATCTCAAGCCTGAGCCCCTCCAGTTTGTACGTCGATGACCAAGGCGCTTGCGCTTTTCTTATCATTTTGTGGTAAAATAGGACAAAATATGGATCGTGGAAATTTCAAAAGTAGGTGGACTTAAAGTGAAACTTCTAGTAAAAGCCCCAGCTAAAATTAATCTCTCATTAGATGTTCTACATAAACGGCCTGATGGCTATCATGAAGTTGAAATGATTATGACAACGATTGATTTAGCAGATCGGGTTGAATTGACGCTATTAGAGTCAGATTCAATCAACATCTTATCACATAATCGTTTTGTTCCGGATGACCAGCGTAATTTAGCTTATCAGGCGGCGAAACTTTTAAAGCAAAGGTATCAAATAAACAAAGGTGTAACGATCGCGATTGAAAAAAATATCCCTGTCGCAGCAGGTCTTGCAGGCGGATCAAGTGATGCAGCAGCGACTCTTAGGGGGCTTAATAAGCTTTGGAAACTCGGTTTAACGTTGGATGAATTAGCTGAGGTTGGATCTGAGATCGGATCGGATGTGTCCTTTTGTGTATATGGGGGAACAGCCCTTGCGACAGGACGTGGAGAGAAGATAACAGAACTTCCGTCACCTCCAACCTGCTGGATCATTTTAGCAAAGCCGTTTATTGGGGTATCAACGGCAGAAGTGTATCGTCGTCTTGATTTAAAAAATGTGATTCATCCAAATTTAAAAGAGATGGTTCATGGTATACGGACAAATGATTATAAAAAAGTAACTAGTCATGTTGGGAATGTTCTTGAGGATGTGACATTAAAGCTTCATCCAGAAGTGGCCCTTATTAAAGAGCAAATGAAACGATTTGGAGCGGATGCGGTTTTAATGAGTGGAAGTGGCCCAACTGTTTTTGGGATGGTTCAGCATGACTCTAGAATGCATCGAATGTATAACGCGCTTAGAGGATTTTGTGATCAAGTTTTTGCTGTCAGGATATTGGGAGAACGCTTTCCACTTGATTAAATCCGTACAATAATGATATATTTTTATTATAATATTCGGCTTTTTGGAGGTAGAACATGAAATTCCGTCGAAGTGAACGTTTGATTGATATGACGAATTATTTACTCGAGCATCCGCATCAGCTCGTCCCTTTGACCTTTTTTGCAGAAAGGTACTCGTCAGCGAAATCATCAATCAGTGAGGATTTGGGTATTGTTAAAGAGACATTCGAACAACGAGGGATTGGAACACTGCAAACCGTACCAGGTGCTGCAGGAGGAGTGAAGTTTTTTGTTGGTGTTGGCGACGATGAGGCAAAGCAATTCGTTCAAGAGCTTTGTGGATTGATCGCAAACCCTGATCGTCTTTTACCCGGGGGATATTTATATTTAACGGATATTCTTGGGAATCCTACCATTGTTCAAAAAGTAGGCCGAATGATTGCTTCAGTTTATGCCAACGCCCAAATAGATGTTGTGGTGACGGTAGCAACAAAAGGAATACCTCTAGCTTATGCTGTTGCTCGTGCTTTAAATGCACCTGTTGTCATTGTTAGGCGCGACAACAAGGTCACAGAAGGGCCAACCGTAAGTATTAATTATGTATCCGGTTCAGCAAAAAGAATTCAAACCATGGTTCTTTCGAAAAGAAGCTTAGCCGAAGGATCAAAGGTTTTGATTGTGGATGACTTCATGAAAGCGGGCGGTACCGTCATGGGAATGATCAGCCTGCTTGAGGAGTTTAATGCAGTTGTTGCCGGAATTGCTGTTCTTGTAGAGGCTGAAAAAATTAATGAGCGACTTGTCGATGAGTATTTATCCCTCATACAGCTTTCGGATGTTGATGTGAAAGAGAAGGCCATCAATGTTCATGAGGGAAATTATTTTTCACGGGATCGTGAAATGTAAGTATAGTAAAACACTACATATTGGAGGTTAGATGATGAAAACTGTTCAAACTACTTTAGCACCTGCGGCGATTGGCCCATACTCCCAAGGAATTATTGTGAATAATCTTTTTTATAGCTCTGGACAAATTCCATTAACAGCTGAAGGAAATTTAGTTGAAGGCGATATCAAAAAGCAAACAAGACAAGTTTTTCAAAATTTAAAAGCGGTTCTCTCTGCTGCTGGATCATCTTTTGATCAAGTTGTAAAGGCAACTGTATTTATTAAAGATATGAATGAATTTGCTCTTGTAAACGAAATTTATGGCGAGTATTTCTCCACTCACAAGCCTGCACGTTCATGTGTAGAAGTTGCCCGCTTGCCAAAAGATGTATTAATTGAAATTGAAGTTGTAGCACTAGTTAAATAATAATCAGCATCTTCTATTGTCTAGCTCCAGCGCCTATCGACTAGCAAACTTCGAGCCTTCTCCCTACGATAAGTCAACATCAATTCGCCTATCGGCTCATTGTGTTTCCTTTATCTCAAGCCTGAGCCCCTCCAGTTTGTACGTCGATGACCAAGGCGCTTGCGCTTTTCTTACATTTTTTTCAAAAGTTCACTATTTTGCCCTATTTTTTAGAAAATTTTATGTTATTGAGAAGGAAAACAGAAAGATCTGTTGAATTTAATAACTAGATTTCTATCATGAAAAAAGGGTGTGGACACATGGAGGTAACTGACGTAAGATTACGGCGCGTGAATACGGATGGGCGCATGAGAGCAATCGCATCAATCACACTAGATAATGAATTTGTTGTTCATGATATCCGAGTGATTGACGGAAACAATGGCTTGTTCGTGGCAATGCCAAGTAAGCGCACTCCTGATGGAGAGTTTCGCGATATTGCGCATCCAATCAATTCTGGAACACGCGGAAAAATTCAAGAGTCTGTTTTGGCTGAGTATCACCGCTTAGGTGAATTAGAAGTAGTATTCGAGGAAGCAGGAGCTTCATAAAATTTTTTTTCATCTGGGGGCCTACCTTAAAAGTAAGGCTCTTTTTTGTTGTTTCTCACGAAAATAAGAACAATCCATAGTAGCAATCCCTCAAAATCAAATATCAATTATTACACTTCTTTATCATTCCTTGAAATAACCGACCATTTAAGATAATATTTTTAATGGATAAAAAGGTAAAATTGGAGGCCAGTACATGTCTAATCGTTATGCTGTAATTTTAGCTGCAGGTCAAGGAACACGCATGAAGTCAAAGCTTTATAAAGTACTCCATCCTGTCTGTGGCAAACCAATGGTGATGCATGTTGTTGATCAAATCGAAAAGCTTAATATACAAGAAATTGTAACTGTTATTGGCCATGGTGCAGAAAAAGTAAAAGCGCAGCTTGGTGAACAAAGTAAATATGCCTTGCAGGAAAAGCAGCTTGGAACGGCACATGCTGTGATGCAGGCAAAAGATGTTCTTGGTGATAAAGAAGGAATAACCATTGTTGTTTGTGGAGATACTCCTTTAATTAAGGCCGAAACAATGGAAGCTCTTTTTGATCAGCATATAAAATCATCTGCAAAAGCATCGATATTAACAGCAAAATTAGCGGATCCGACAGGATATGGTCGGATTATTCGCAATGAAACCGGTCTCGTTGAAAAGATTGTCGAGCATAAAGATGCGACAGATGCTGAACGTTCCATTACTGAAATTAATACAGGAACTTATTGTTTTGATAACCAAGCATTATTTGCAGCCTTGGAACTTGTTTCAAACAACAATGCGCAAGGTGAATACTATTTACCCGATGTGATTGAAATTCTAAAAAAACAAAGTGAAATAGTTACGGCTTATCAAACAAGTGAGTTCGAAGAAACATTAGGAATCAATGATCGAAAGGCTTTGGCAGAAGCTTATCAGATTATGCGAAATCGAATAAACGAAAATCACATGAAAAACGGGGTTACTATTATTGATCCATCTAACACATATATTGATGCAGATGTGGAGATTGGAATGGATACGATTATTTACCCTGGAACCATTATTAAAGGGAAGACCATTATTGGTGAGGATTGCCAAATTGGACCTAACACAGAAATGGACAGCTGCCAGGTAGGTGATGCAACAGTTGTTCGTCAATCTGTTGCACTAAAAAGTACCATTGGTTCTCATATTAATATTGGACCGTTTGCCCATATTCGTCCTGAATCCGTCATTCGTGATAAGGCGAAAATCGGAAACTTTGTTGAAATAAAAAAAGCCATTTTCGGTGAGGGAAGTAAAGCTTCCCATTTAAGCTATATTGGTGATGCTGAAGTTGGTACCAATGTTAACTTTAGCTGCGGAGCCATTACCGTTAATTACGATGGTAAAAACAAGCATGTAACCAAAATAGAAGATGATGCATTTGTTGGTTGTAACGCAAACCTTATTGCCCCGGTTACCATTGGAAAAGGTTCACTCGTTGCAGCGGGTTCAACCATTACAAAAGATGTACCAGGTGATGCGTTATCTATCGCCCGTGCACATCAAGTGAATAAGGAAAATTACGTTCAAAAGCTTAATCAGAAGAAATAAGTGACTAAAAATTGGAGGGCCATCATGTCGAATCAATACTTAGATCCAAATTTAAAGGTTTTTAGCTTAAATTCAAATCGTCCGCTTGCGGAAGAAATTGCTAGCGTTATTGGGGTAGAATTAGGAAAAACTTCTGTTCAAAGATTTAGTGACGGTGAAATTCAAATTAACATTGAAGAAAGTATCCGTGGATGTGATGTTTATGTCATCCAATCCACAAGTTCCCCAGTAAATGAGCATCTAATGGAATGTTTAATCATGATAGACGCACTGAAGCGTGCTTCTGCCAAAACGATAAACATTGTTATGCCGTATTATGGATATGCTCGTCAGGACAGAAAGGCCCGTGCTCGTGAGCCGATTACCGCAAAATTAGTGGCAAATTTACTTGAAACAGCTGGTGCTACCCGCGTGATTACACTTGATCTGCATGCACCGCAAATTCAAGGTTTCTTCGATATTCCAATTGATCACTTAATGGGTGTACCTATTTTAGCGGATTATTTTAAAAATAGAGATTTAGCTGGTGATATTGTTATCGTATCTCCAGACCATGGTGGAGTAACAAGAGCTAGAAAGATGGCAGAACGCCTAAAAGCACCGATTGCCATTATCGACAAGCGCCGTCCAAGACCAAATGTAGCTGAAGTCATGAATATTGTGGGTAATATCGAAGGCAAAATTGCTATTCTCATTGATGATATCATTGATACAGCAGGTACGATTACGCTTGCAGCTAATGCATTAGTGGAAAATGGAGCAAAAGAAGTGTACGCTTGTTGTACACACCCTGTCCTATCTGGTCCTGCGATTGAACGTATTAATAATTCAAAAATTAAAGAATTAGTCATCACTAATTCAATTTGTCTTCCAGAAAAGAAAAGAAGCGAAAAAATCGTTCATCTTTCTGTTGCACCATTGATTGGTGAAGCGATTATCCGTGTTCATGAGGAACAATCTGTAAGTACTTTGTTTGATTGATCATGAATCTGCTTAGAAAATATTGCTCGTGATTTCTCATAACTTTAACGTTTAGATCTTCCTAGTTTGGGGCATTTTTTAATAGAGACAGTTCTTGAACTAAATGAGGAAGGTGAGAAAATCATGAGTCCTGTTTTACAAGCAACGGAACGGAAGGAATTCAGAAAATCTGCATTAAAAAAAATCAGAGATCATGGAGATGTTCCAGCCGTTATTTATGGATCTAGAGTAGAAAGTAAGCCAGTATTTGTGAGCTATGCTGACTTGACTAAAACGATACGCTCTGTGGGCAGAAATGGAGTGATTTCGTTAGATGTAGGTGGAAGTAAACATAATGTGATTTTGACACAATATCAAGAAGACCCACTTAAAAAAGAAATCATTCATGTTGATTTCCTTGCGGTTAGCCAATCATCCAAAATAAATGTGGATGTTCGGTTGGTTCTTGTTGGGGAAGCGGCTGGGGTAAAAGATGGAGGGATATTGCAACAGCCTTTGCATCAAATTTCCATCAGCACGACACCTGCAAACATTCCAGGGCAAATTGAAGTGGACGTGACCCATTTGCAAGTAGGTGAAACGATCACGATTGCAGATATCCCTACGACTGGAACATTTACGATTCAGCATGATGAAGAGGAAGTAGTTGCCTCTATTCTTCCTCCAAAACAGGAAGAGGAAATTAACTCAGGAGAGCAACAGACAGATGGCCACCCTGAAAATGAAGAAGGAAGAGAAACAACACCTGCCTTAGAATAATTGAAAGAGACGTAACCGATTGCAAGGTTACGTCTTTTACCGTTTTTTTATAGAGGGAGAAATGAAATGTTACATAAAATCTTCAAAAGGTTTTCGAAACAGGAAGAGGTAGAAAATATGAAAATGATTGTCGGTTTAGGGAACCCTGGCAAACAGTATGAACAAACAAGGCATAATATTGGTTTTGAGGTAATCGATGCTCTCTCAGAGCAATTAGGGATTCCTTTAAATCAATCCAAGCTAAAAGGTTTGTATGGGATGGGTTTTTATAAAGGGGAAAAAGTATTACTTTTGAAACCGTTAACCTATATGAATTTATCGGGTGAATCAATACGAGCTGTCATGGATTATTATCAAGTTGATTTAGAGAACTTGCTTGTTATTTATGATGATCTTGATTTACCAGTGGGGAAAATCAGGCTGCGCCAAAAAGGAAGTGCGGGCGGACATAATGGTATAAAATCAACAATTGCCCATCTTGGCACACAGCAATTTAATCGAATTCGAATTGGAATTGATCGCCCCACAACCAGTATGCCAATCCCTGATTATGTATTAGGAAGGTTCCATAAGGATAAGCAACCAGAAGTACAAGAGGCTGTCGAAAAGAGTACAAAAGCTTGCGTGGCTTGGATAAATACTCCTTTTTTACAGGTGATGAATGAGTTTAACCAGTAAGGATTCATGATTCTCCTTGCTTCATCATAAAATAGATTTTAAAATGATCGCATTGAATAACTTCTCCCTGAAAAGTTCATACTATAATAAGGTGTATGAACATAGGAGGGAATGTAAGTGACGATCCATTACCATTGTCATCATTGTGGGATGAAGATAGGTTCTATTGAAAAGACTTCGGTACACAGCGAGTCCTTAGGTCTTCATAAATTAACAGACCAGGAGAGGCATGATATGATCACCTATGACAATTCCGGAGATATTTTTATCACCTCAATCTGTGAAGATTGTCAGGAAGCGTTTGAAAGAAACCCCGAATATCACCAATACGGATTTCTTATTCAATAATCGCTTTGGAATGACCTCCAAAGCATTTTTCTATTTGTATTTAACGAAAACAATGAATGAAAATATAGAACGATATAGTACGGTCAGAGAGGAGGATATGATGAAAGGTCTTAAACAATTATTTTTACAGCAAAATGATCTCCAATCTATCATGACTGGAATCAATGAGGGCTTAAAGGAACAGCTTGTTTCCGGGCTATCAGGCTCAGCTAGAACGGTATTTGTCGCATCAATGGCTGAACAATTAAATAGACCCATTCTATTAGTAACCCATAATCTATTACAGGCTCAAAAACTATATGAGGATATTGCCAATCTATTAAGTGATGATGAAGTATACTTATATCCAGCAAACGAGTTAATAGCGGCAGAAATGAGTATTGCCAGTCCAGAATTAAAAGCTCAAAGGATCGAGGCATTAAATCATATAAGCAAAAGCAATAGAGGTGTCTTGATTGCTCCGATTGCCGGCTTAAGAAAAATCCTTCCTCCCAAGTCATTATGGAATAAATACCAGCTTACATTGAAAATTGGAGAAGACATAAACGTTGCTGAACTACTAAATTTATTTGTCAAAATGGGGTATGTCAGAACGGAAATGGTCGCAACCCCTGGTGAATTTAGTGTCAGAGGCGGAATCATTGATATCTATCCCATTACAGAATCAAACCCGCTTAGAATGGAATTGTTTGATACAGAGATTGATTCGATCCGTTTCTTCTCATTAGAGGATCAACGGTCAAAAGAAAAAATTTCTGAATTCACGATTAATCCTGCTACAGAAGTGATTTTTGAGGAAGAGGAGTACAGCCGCCTCATTGCAAAATTAGAAAATGGTCTTGCAAAAAGTTTAAAAAAAATAAAAAATGATCATGCCAAAATACAGCTCTCGCAAAATATCAGTTTTGAAATCGAACAGCTAAAAAATGGACAAAAGCCTGATCAGATCGTGAAATATCTATCGCAAGCATATGAAAGTAATAATAGTTTGCTAGACTATCTCCCGCCAAATGGCCTTGTCATTATTGATGAAATCAGCAGAGTACAGGAAATGAATGACTCCCTTGAAAAGGAAGAAGCGGAATGGTACACGACCCTCTTAAGTGAAGGTCAAATTATTCATGATTTAGAAATATCTCATAACCTGCATGGATTGTTACAAAGGAGAAACTTCCCTGTTTTGTATATGTCCTTGTTTCTTCGTCATGTGGCAAACACGAATCCGCAAAACATTATTAATTTAACGAGTAAACAAATGCAAAACTTTCATGGGCAAATGCATTTGCTGAAGGCGGAAGTGGAGCGATGGAAAAAAGGGAATTATTCGGTTCTATTTTTAGGGCCAGATGAAGAGCGCGTCAAGAAACTAGAGCGGGTTTTAGAAGACTATGAAATTGATGCTTCTATATTGGCAGAAAACCAGCTTATTTTACCTGGAAAAGTTCAAATTATGAAAGGTAATCTTCAGACAGGATTTGAACTCTCCATACAGAAAATTGCCATCATCACAGAAGAAGAGCTTTTTAATAAAAAAGTGAAGAAAAACCTGCGTCGCCAAAAACTTTCGAATGCAGAAAGGATCAAGAGCTATTCGGAATTAAAAATTGGTGATTATGTGGTTCATGTTAA
The DNA here is from genome assembly GCA_035254805.1 of Caryophanales bacterium. GTDB lineage: Bacteria > Bacillota > Bacilli > Bacillales > Cytobacillaceae > JAUZPL01. The sequence goes on from DATFAH010000241.1 coordinate 12,756, forward strand.
TCATGGAATTGGGAAATATTTAGGCATTGAAACTCTTTTGATCAATAGTATCCATAAAGATTATCTTCATATTCGCTATCAGGGCACAGATAAGCTTTATGTACCCGTAGAACAGATTGATTTAGTGCAAAAATATGTGGGTTCTGAAGGTAAGGAACCGAAAATTTATAAACTTGGCGGCACGGATTGGAAAAGAGTGAAGAAGAAAGTTCAATCGTCTGTAGAGGATATTGCGGATGATTTAATCAAATTATACGCTGAACGCGAAGCAGCTGTGGGATTTGCTTTTTCACCTGATGGTGATATGCAAAGGGAATTCGATGCATCATTCCCCTATCATGAAACAGAGGATCAGCTTCGTTCCATCCATGAAATTAAAAAAGACATGGAAAAGTCGCGACCAATGGACCGCCTTCTTTGCGGAGATGTGGGATACGGTAAAACAGAGGTAGCCATTCGAGCTGCATTTAAATCTGTTGCCGATGGCAAGCAAGTTGCCTTTCTTGTGCCAACAACAATTTTAGCGCAACAGCATTTTGAGACGTTAAGGGAAAGATTCCAGGACTATCCGATCAATATTGGCTTGTTGAGCCGGTTCCGTACGAAAAAGCAACAGACAAAAACCATTAAAGGGTTGAAAGCAGGTACATGTGATATTGTTGTTGGAACCCATCGCTTGCTGTCAAAGGATATTGTTTATCACGATCTTGGCCTATTAATTATTGATGAAGAGCAGAGGTTCGGGGTAACCCATAAAGAAAAGATAAAGAGGCTAAAAACCAATGTGGATGTGTTAACATTAACGGCAACACCTATTCCACGGACACTTCATATGTCCATGCTTGGAGTACGTGACCTGTCCGTTATTGAGACACCTCCAGAGAATCGTTTTCCTGTTCAGACCTATGTGATGGAATATAACGGAGCGCTTGTCAGGGAAGCGATTGAACGAGAATTAGCCCGCGGGGGACAAGTATACTTTTTATATAACAGGGTAGAGGACATCGAGAGAAAAGCTGAGGAAATTTCGATGCTTGTTCCTGATGCACGTGTTACTTTTGCCCACGGTCAGATGTCGGAAAATGAATTAGAATCTGCCATGCTAAGTTTCTTGGCGGGAGAATCGGATGTTCTTGTGAGCACAACGATTATTGAGACAGGCGTGGATATACCAAATGTAAATACGCTGATTGTCTTTGATGCAGATAAAATGGGGCTTTCACAGCTTTACCAATTGAGGGGTCGTGTCGGCCGCTCCAATCGGGTTGCATATGCTTATTTTACCTATCGCAAAGATAAGGTATTAACAGAAATTGCGGAAAAACGGCTTCAGGCCATTAAAGAATTTACAGAATTGGGATCTGGCTTTAAAATCGCGATGCGAGACCTATCCATTCGTGGGGCGGGAAACTTACTAGGTGCCCAGCAGCACGGTTTTATCGATTCGGTTGGTTTTGATCTATATTCGCAAATGTTAAAAGAAGCGATCGAGGAAAGAAAGTTAGATATTAAACCAGAGGAAAAGCTTTCTGTAGAAATTGATCTTGAAATTGATGCTTATATTCCAGATACGTATATTTTGGATGGACATCAAAAAATTGAAATGTATAAACGATTTAGAGGCGTGAAAACACTTGAAGATATTGAAGAACTTCAAGATGAGATGCTCGACCGCTTTGGTGAATATCCAGATGAAGTGTCCTATTTATTCCAGGTTGCTGAAATGAAAGTTTATGCGATTTTATCTGGAGTTGAATTAATCAAGCAGCACAAGCATGAAGTAACCATATTATTGAATGAAACAAATAGCAGCCATATTGATGGACAAAAAATCTTTAAGACAAGCAGCCAATTTGGCAGAATAGTCAGCCTTGGCATGGATGGAAATAAACTAAAAATGGTTCTTCATATTAAAGGGATCGAAACAGCCCAATGGCTCAATATTGCTTTTGAAATGATTAAAGGGCTTCAAGCAGCGAAAAAAGGAGAAAAGAACCCTGTCGGGTGACGTATTCTATAAATTTCTATATACCCCCATACTTGGAACGATTCATACGAAATATAAAAAATATAACGTTTGTGTATAGAACTTTCCAGATGAAAGATACTAAGTTCAAAGTTGGTGATGATTGTAAGAAAAGCGGAAGCGCCTTGGTTAGGGGCGACAAGCTTAAGACGTAACCCGAAGGATGGGCCTGCCCTCCGTAGGGGGACGGCTTAAGACCGCTAGCCCCTAGGCGCTGGAGCTAGACAGTTGAACCTATTTCAAAGAAGGACTTTCTTTTAGGTAGATTCAACTTTTCTTACGAAGACTTAAAGGAAAGATTGTCATTACCAAATGAAAAAATCATCAGATGAAAGAGAGGCAACATTAGATGAAGGCAACTGGTATTGTTCGTCGTATCGATGATTTAGGTCGTGTGGTCATTCCTAAGGAAATTCGCAGAACTTTGAGAATACGTGAGGGAGATCCGCTGGAAATTTTCGTGGATCGTGATGGCGAAGTCATTTTAAAGAAATATTCGCCAATTAGTGAGCTAAGTGATTTTGCAAAAGAATATGCAGAGGCTCTATTTGATAGCCTTGGAAATCCAATCTTGATTTGTGACCGAGACTCCTACATAGCGGTAGCCGGGGGTTCTAAAAAGGATTATTTGAATAAGAACATTAGTGAAATGATTGAAAAAACAATGGAAGAACGCAACTCAGTATTGATGAACAAACAAGAAAATGTTGCATTAGCCGATGGCTATGAAGAAGCAATTTCAGCCTATACGGTTGGTCCGATTATTGCGAATGGAGATCCAATTGGTGCCGTTATTATTTTTACAAAAGAAGGCACACTTGGTGAAGTGGAACAAAAAGCAGTTGAAACAGCTGCTGGCTTTTTAGCCAGACAGATGGAGTAATCAAAAAGTAGAATAGATCATAAAAAGGCAGCGATTCCGCTGTCTTTTTTTTCACGGGTATTAAATGAAGGGGTTGTTCCTGTGCTATAATACCACTTGAGTTCATTTTTGGAAGGGGTTGGGCATCCTGAAGCCCGTTAATCAATCAAAGGAATTATTTAAAGGAGCATTCATTTTAACGATTGCTGCCCTTATAGTGAAAATATTAAGTGCTATTTACCGGATCCCATTTCAAAATATTGTTGGGGATGTCGGTTTTTATATATACCAACAAATTTATCCGTTTTATGGGATTGCGATTGTTTTAGCTACAACTGGATTTCCGGTCGTCATTTCAAAGCTATATGCAGAATTAACAGGTAAAGGCGACACTGAAGGAGCGAAAAGACTGATCTTTATGTCTTATATCTTTCTTCAGTTATTTGGTATTCTCTGCTTTACCATTCTTTATTTTGGTGCGGACCAAATTGCCCTATGGATGAATGACGCCAAATTGGCCATTTTATTAAGGGTGGTTTCGATCGTTTTTTTGATGTTCCCATTTATTTCAGTCCTTAGAGGTTATTATCAAGGAAGCGGAAATATGGTTCCAACAGCTGTTTCACAGGTTTTAGAACAAGTGATGCGGGTTTCGACCATTCTTCTATTAGCCTATTTGTTTACAAAAAAAGGCTATTCCCTTTATCTGATTGGTGGAGGGGCAATGTTTGGGGCTATTACAGGGAGCCTCGTTTCGGCTTTTATTTTGTTTACATTTTTATGGATTCGTAAAGAATGGAAAATGTTAAAACTAAACAAAAATTTTATTCACAAAAGCTTATTTAGCTCTAGCAGTATCTTTAAAGCTCTCTTTTCGCAAGGACTAGCCATTTGTATTTGTGGGATGCTCATGATATTTATTCAATTAGCAGATTCATTAAATTTATATTCTCTCCTTGTTTCAAGTGGAGTGGAAAAAGAATGGGCTAAGAGTTTAAAAGGGATTTATGACCGTGGTCAGCCATTAATCCAGTTAGGTACTGTGGCGGCTACTTCCATTTCCCTCTCCATTGTTCCGTTAATTTCCAGTGAGAGGTTTAAGAAAAATCCGGAATTTCTTCATCATAAGATTACCTTGGCGATGAAGATTAGTATCGTGGTTGGGGTGGGGGCAACTGCTGGATTATGGGCCATTATTAAACCTACCAATGTCATGTTGTTTGAAAATGCATCTGGATCAGCAATGCTTGGCGTGTTAAGTATGGTCATTTTGTTAAATACAGTCATCTCTACGATGGTAGCCATCATGCAAGGGTTAGGGAGCTTGAAATACCCTGCTGTGATCATAATAACAGGATTTCCAGTAAAATATGCTTTAAATCTGCTATTGATTCCACACTTTGGAACAATGGGTGCAGCTGTTTCTTCCGTCATGACATTAGCTGTGCTAGGCGTTGCTTTAAGTATTAAATTTAAAAAAATAGTAACCTACCCAACCTATATGCTATCCTTTTTTAAAACTGTATTTTTAGCTGCATTAGTGATGGTTGTTATGCTAAAGGGAATTCTTTTTTTAACTCAATTCCTAGATGCTGTGTTTACCTCTAGCCGTTTCATTGCGGCCACTCAGGCGCTTAGTGCAGTCTTTATTGGTGGTATGATATTTGTATGGCTTGTCATTAGAGGAAAGGTATTTCCAGAAGAAGATCTTACATTATTTCCGTTTGGGAGTAAGTTAGCTTTATTTTTGCGACAAAAAGATAGGAGTGGAAATAGTGGTGAAAAAAATTGAAATTCTTGGTTTAGGTGCTGGGGATATAGAACAGCTTCCATACGGAATTTATAAGAAACTGATGCAATCAAACTACATATTTTTGCGTACAAAAGAGCATCCGGTTATTTCTGAATTAGAAAAGGAGGGACTGACATTTACCTCCTTTGATGAAATTTATGAGAAGCATGATCAATTTGAAGCGGTTTATCAAGAAATAACAAAAGTGCTATTAGAAAAGGCCAAAAACAATAGCATCCTCTATGCTGTACCAGGTCATCCGCTTGTTGCCGAACGGACCGTTCAATTATTATTGGAACTAGGACCAAAAGAAGGCATTGAAATCGTGATTGGCGGTGGGCAAAGTTTTCTTGATGCGATCTTCCAGGCATTAAAAATTGATCCAATTGATGGGTTTCAACTGCTTGATGGCACTTCATTGCAAGCTTGCGATCTTCAGCTTAAACAGCATATTTTTATCAGTCAGGTATATGATCAGTTTATTGCCTCAGAGGTTAAGTTAACCTTGATGGAAAGATATCCGGATGATTATGAAGTATGGATCGTCACAGCTGCAGGAAGTAAAGCGGAGCATATTGAAAGAGTACAACTTTTCGAATTAGACCGAAAAGTAACCCTTAATAATCTTACCTCTGTCTATGTTCCGCCTGTAAAGGACAAGGAAATTCTTTTCAAGGATTTTTCTTATTTCCGGGAAATAATTGCCGAATTAAGAGGGCCAAACGGCTGCCCATGGGATAAAGAACAGACACATGAATCCCTTAAAAAATATTTAATTGAGGAAACGTATGAAGTGGTGGATGCCATTAATAGCGAGGACATTGACCATTTAATAGAGGAGCTGGGAGATGTTCTCTTGCAGGTCATGCTCCATGCGCAAATAGGTGAGGATGACGGCTATTTTACAATATCCGATGTGATCGAAAGTATTTCAGCCAAAATGATTCGGAGACATCCACATGTGTTTGGAAATACTCAAGCAGATACGGCAGAAGAGGTTGTCCAAAATTGGCAAGAGATTAAAAAGCAAGAAAAGGGTGAAATAACCTCATCATTAATGGAAGGAATTCCTTTCTCACTTCCTAATTTAATCAGAGCCTATGAAATTCAAATGAAGGCAGCAAAGGTTGGCTTTGATTGGAAGGAAATTGGGCCGGCATTGGAGAAGGTAAAAGAAGAGCTGCAGGAATTTGAAAATGAACTAACTGAAGCTGGTGAGCAGTCCATACTAGCAAAAAAAGAATTTGGCGACTTGTTGTTTGCTTTTGTCAATGTAGCTAGATTCTTACGTATTCATCCTGAGGAAGCACTATTTGAAACAAATGAAAAATTTATTCGAAGGTTCCACTATGTTGAAAACAAAGTAAAGGAAAGTGGCAAGGATTTTCTTGAACACTCTCTTGAAGAATTAGACCATTACTGGGACGAGGCAAAATTAGGAGGATTATAATGCGCTTAGATAAATTCTTGAAGGTTTCCCGTATTATTAAACGAAGAACATTAGCAAAGGAAGTATCTGATCAAGGTAGAATCCAAATAAATGGAAAAGAAGCAAAAGCAAGCTCTACCGTAAAAGCGGGCGATGTCCTTACCATTCGGTTGGGGCAAAGAGTTGTTACCGCTAGAATTGATCGAATTCAAGAAACAACCAAAAAAGAAGAGGCAGCTGAAATGTATACGATTTTACAGGAAGAGAAGCTTCCTTCGCTCGAAAGTTTTACAGACTAGGAATAAGGGGACCTGCTTGTTCTATTTTTTCATCCTTTACATACATATGTACTAAAAGGTTGTACAAATGATTGTGAGGGATGATAATGAGCCAATATTATGAAACGAACCAAACAAAAGGTTCAGTTCCGGAACATGATGTCGTCATGAGAGGAAGAAAGCTGCTTGATATAACAGGTGTTAAACAGGTGGAAAGCTTTGATAATGAGGAGTTTTTACTGGAAACTTCAATGGGGTTTTTAGCGATTAAAGGGCAAAATTTGCAAATGAAAAACCTAGATGTCGATAAAGGGATTGTCTCCATTAAAGGAAAAATATTTGATTTAGTCTATTTGGATGAACAGCATGGGGAGAAAGCTAAAGGCTTCTTTAGTAAGTTGTTCCGATGACACTTTCTACGCAATTTTTAACGATGTTATCGATGATCGGAATGGGAGCATTGTTTGGGGTGATGTTTGATACCTATCAGCGGTTCTTACATCGTCCCAAAAGAAAACATTGGCTTGTTTTTATTAATGATGTCTTATTTTGGGTCATTCAGGCACTCATTATTTTTTATGTCTTATTTCTAGTGAATAAGGGTGAAGTAAGGCTTTATATATTTATTGCGTTATTATGTGGATTCGCCGCCTATCAAAGTTTGTTCAAGCGGATCTATTTATGGCTTTTGGAAATTTTAATATCTACAGTCATATCGATTATAACTTTCCTAAAAAGGACCTTT
>DATFAH010000242.1:0-5970 GCA_035254805.1 Caryophanales bacterium
TCCATTGATGCAACAGCTGCAAAAGAAGAATGGGGCTTCAGGGCCGAATATGATCTTGCCAAAATGACGAAAGACATGATTGAAAAGTTGCGACAAAAATAATAGGATAGTGCAAAAAATTCCGGGGTCCGGGATTTTTTGTTTCTATTCACAAGCACATCCCCTAAAAAATGTCATAAAACTTTCAGTTTCTCTAACGGAACATAACATTTTTTCTTCCTATTAATAATAAACTATATAGACGAGCTATTGATTTGGAGGAAAAAGACATGAAAAAAGAAGAAAAACCGAAAGCGAAGAAGATAAAGTGGAAGGCGCTCGTTCTTTCTTTCCTTATTTTGCTTATCATTTTACTATTGCCTCCATTTGCAGGATTACCAATTGCTGGACAAAGGGCCCTAGCAGTATTGGCATTTGCTGTCATACTTTGGGTGACAGAAGCGGTTACATATCCAGTTAGTGCTTCCTTTATTATTGCGTTATTAACATTTCTTATTGGCCTAAGTCCATCCTTAAATGGATCAGGTAGCATGATTGGAACGAAAACAGCTTTAGAATGGTCATTATCGGGATTCAGTAGTGCGGCTGTTGCACTAGTTGCTGGAGCTCTTTTTTTATCTGCAGCCATGCAAGAAACTGGGCTTGATAAAAGAATTGCCCTTTTAGTTTTATCCAAGGTTGGTTCCACAGTAAAAGGGATTCTATTTGGTGTCATTATTGTCGGTATATTGCTTGCATTATTTATTCCCAGTCCGACTGCACGTGTAGGTGCAATGATCCCGATTATATTAGGGATGATCTCTGCATTTGGGCTTCAAAAAGAGAGTCGCATGGCAGCGTTATTAATTTTGGCAACGGCACATACTGCAACCATTTGGAGTATTGGGATTAAAACGGCCACTCCGCAAAATATGGTTGGCTTGAATTTTATCGAAAAAGCATTTCCATATAATGTATCTTGGATTAAGTGGTTTTTAGCGGCATCACCTTGGTCATTGATCATGTCCATTATTCTGTATTTTGTATTAATGATGTTGATGCGGCCAGATACAAAATCCATCTCATCTGGGAAAGATGTCGTTAAGAAACAATTAGCAGAACTAGGGAGTATGTCTGGAGCGCAAATCCGTTTACTTATTATTGCCTTTGGTGCTCTCGTTTTATGGGCAACAGAAGACAGTCTCCATTCATTTGACAGTACAACGATTGTTCTTTTAGTCGTAGCCTTGATGTTGGCGCCAGGCATTGGTGTTTTAACGTGGGCAAAAGTTGAAAAGCTGATTCCATGGGGAACAGTGATTTTATTTGCAGCTGGGATTTCCCTTGGAACTGTTTTATTGAAAACAAATGGGGCAACGTGGCTTGCGAAAATCTTTTTCAATAAGTTTGGATTAAACAGCCTTTCTATCTTTCTTATCGTTGCAATCCTTGCAGCTTTCACGATCTTAATTCACATCGGATTTGCTAGCGCAACAAGTCTGGCATCTACATTAATTCCTGTTGTTATTGCATTTGTAAAAGGAATGGAAAACCCTGGAACGATACATGGAATGGGAATTGTCCTGATTACCCAATTTGCCATCGGTTTTGGCTTTATTTTGCCTGTCAACGCACCACAAAATATGTTGGCATATGGAACAGGAACATTTGAAACAAAGGATTTCATTAAAACAGGTATTGTATTGACTGTAGTTGGATACGCATTATTTATTCTTTTTTCTTTGACATATTGGAAATGGGTGAAATTATTGCCTTAAAAAAACAGCGAAGCAAGGTAGCTTCGCTGTTATTTTTTTACATAAATAAGCTTGTCTTGTTTTTCGGTAACTTTCCCGATAATGGCTGCATTATTTAAACCTGCAGCATGAAGTTCTTTGACATAAAGATCTGCTTCATCTTTGCTTAATGAAACGAGCAAACCACCCGAGGTAATTGCATCGCAAAGGAGAATTTGTTCTTCTGGTAAAATATCTTCATATTGTACATCATCTGCTAACCATTTATGGTTGGATTTTGATCCACCTGGAACAACACCGTCTTTTGCTAACTGTAAAGCCCCGTCTAGTACAGGTACATCTTTTAATGACAATTCGAAACTGACTTCACTGCCTCGCGCCATTTCACTGCTATGCCCTAATAGGCCAAACCCGGTCACATCTGTAACCGAATGTGGTTGGTATTTTGTCAATATTTCAGCAGCAGTTTTATTAAGCATTGCCATGGTTTTTGTTACAGTTTGTTCTTGTTTTGCAGTCACAGCATTTCTTTTAATCCCAGTGGTTAAAATGCCTACACCTATTGGCTTTGTTACAACTAGGACGTCCCCAGCAAGGGCACCGACATTTTTCCAAACCTTATCAGGATGAACAATACCTGTTACAGATAAGCCAAATTTAGGTTCTTGGTCATCAATCGAATGCCCGCCAACTGTAATGGCACTAGCTTCTTTCACTTTGTCTGCAGCACCAAGAAGGATTTCTGAAAGGGCATCTGCTCCTAATTTTTTAATCGGATATCCAACAATATTCATCACCGTTTTGGGGACTCCACCCATCGCATAAACATCACTTAATGCGTTTGCTGCTGCTATTTGGCCAAACATATATGGATCATCCACAATCGGCGTAAAATAATCAACCGTTTGGATTAATGCGATTGAATCCGTTATTTGATATACTCCAGCATCATCAGATGTTTCATGGCTAACAAGCAGTTCCGGAACTGGATCTTGTTTTGGTAAACGACGCAACACTTGCGCCAGGTCCTCAGGACCAATTTTACAGCCTCAACCAGCTTTTGTAGAAAAAGAGGTTAAGCGGATTTTTTCTTGCTCACTCATACTTGTCCACCTCCATCATTAGTATAACTCTTTATCTGTCGATTCGCACTTATAGAAGCATAACATTTGCGAAAGAATAAAGGGGTATAATAGAATGTTTGTAATATGCACATAGGAGCAACTCACATAGAGGGGGATGTCTAACCTATGGAAGATTTTTCCTGATATAGAGGAAATCATTACACAAATAGAAAATTTATAACAAAAAACTCTCATGCAAAATATTGCATGAGAGTTTTTATAAAGTTAAACATAATAATGTTATGTAAACAAAAATAACAACATGGCGTTATTGCCATGTTATGAATCGATTCTTTTTCAGTCCTTCGTCATTTTTTGAAATATAAATTTCTAAAACACCATTTTGGAAGTTTGCTGTGACTTTATGGTCGATCACCATAAAAGGAAACTCAATGATCCGTAATCTTTTTTGCATTGGATCTGAAAGATTAGGTTTCATAGCAGTAATTATAAGCTTTCGATGTTGTATTCGTACTGTAATTTCTGAGGACAGATATTCAGTCAATAAAGCCTCAACAATCCATTCTTTGTCAGTTTCATAAAGATCAATAGGAAACTGGGTCTGATCAAAATGAGAAGTTAAGGGATCTAGAAAATAACTTTCAAGCCACTTTTTCAAATGCTCAAAGTCCAATGACTCCTCATCATCCTGAGTATTCATTTAAACTCCTCCTTGCTTGTATCATCTTATTCAATCAGCATGAAAATGTGAAAAATGATATAATTACCTAAAGACAGATAAAGGGGTTTTTTATAGTGAAAGAGTGGCTTCAGTCAATTCCAGCTGTTCATGAACTGCAAAACCATGGGCGGTTTTTGACATTAATAGAAGAAAAGAATATGGATCTGCCTCAATTAACGAAAAGGCTTAAAGAAGTAGTTGATATGATTAGGGAATCCATCCTAAAAGAAAACTGGTATGGCCATATTCCAGGTACAGATGAATTTATAAATGAAATCTTTGAGGCATTGGAAAGAAATTTAAATCAACAATATTCCTACACATTAGAAAAAGTCATTAATGCAACGGGTACCATTTTACATACTAATCTTGGAAGAGCTCGATTAAGCAGTCAGGCCGTATCACATGTCTTAGATATAGCCAAAAACTATTCGAATTTAGAATACAATCTAGATAAAGGTGAACGCGGGTCTCGACATAGCCATGTTGAAGCCTTAATTAAAGAATTAACAGGCGCCGAAGCAGCGATGATTGTGAATAATAATGCTGCTGCTGTTTATCTAGTATTAAGAGCTTTTGCTCGAAATAAAGAAGTAATCGTGTCCAGAGGACAATTAGTGGAAATTGGTGGCTCATTTCGAATTTCAGCCATTATGGAAGAAAGCGGTGCAAAGCTAGTTGAAGTAGGAACAACTAATAAAACCCATCTTTATGACTATGAAAACGCCATTACACCAGAAACTGCAATTATCATGAAAGTACATACGAGTAATTTTAAGGTCATTGGTTTTACTAAAACGGTAGAAACTTCTGATCTCATCAATATAACTAAAGCAAATGAACATACCATTTTTTATGAAGACCTTGGCAGTGGAGCACTGTTTGATTTTCGAAAACATGGAATAGGTGATGAACCAGTTGTTAAGGAAGTTCTCGATCTAGGATCTGACCTTGTAACCTTTAGTGGAGATAAATTACTTGGCGGACCCCAAGCTGGGATCATCGCAGGCAAGAAATCACTGATCGATCGATTAAAGAAACATCAATTAGCAAGAGTTGTTCGTGTTGACAAGATGACCTTAGCTGCACTCGAGGGTACCTTACTTGATTATACGCGCAGTGAGAAAAGCCTAGAAAATATACCGACAATTCGGGACTTATTACAACCAATCGAAAAAATAGAAGCAAGATCCGAGCAGTTTATAAAGAAATTAACTCATTCAACAGCGAGCTATGAAACGGAAATGTTTCAGGGGACAAGTCAGGTAGGCGGGGGAACCATGCCAGAGGTAGAACTGCCAACTATGTTAATAGCCTTAAAACATTTTTCCCTTTCTGCAGAACAAATGTCTCGAATATTAAGAACAAAATCAAAGCCATCCATTATAGGGAGAATTCAAAAAGAAAAGTTTTTAATCGATTTAAGAACTGTTTCAAGCAAAGAGGAAGAAATTCTTTTAGAAGTATTGATAGAATTGTCCCCCCTTCCATAAAGGGGGGATTTTCTATATTAAGTCAACCATACAATTGCCGGTTATCTACATATCATGATGTGTATTGTGTTTTGCCCGTGTATGCTGACGATTTTTCGCCTTATGTGATCCGCTTAATGGTTGTGGCTGTCCAGATTGGTTACCCTTTGGAGCATTTCTTCGCATATCTTTACTGTCATTTTTGTTCATGTTATCCCTCCTATGATTAGAATGCAGTATAGAGCATTTTTTATTCTGCATATTTTTAGTACTTTTGCACAATTTAACGATATGCTGTTCAAATTAAGAGGAGTGAAAAAAATGCCATACCACAAGGATAAACAACAAGCTTTTCAGGCAGCACAACGTGGTGTTGAAGATGTTCAGGAGCTTTATTATGAAATTGTTAAAGATAGCGGATCATACGGACATCAATTAAATCATCTAAAGGAAGAGGTAAATGAAGCCTATCAGCAAATAGAAAATGCGCTTGAAGTGGCTTCTGAGCATCAAATAGCCCAACTTCAAACTTTTCAGCAGGATTTGCAAAAGATGGTTTCAGAAGTGAATGAATTTTAATTATAGAAGGCAGGGCAAAGAAACCCTGCCTTCATCATTTCTTATTGATTATTCTTACGTTTTTTATTATTCATGCGTTCTTTCACCGTTAATGGCTCATTTCCCATTTCTTCATTATATGCTGCACCCTGTCCTTGAGCTTTAATTGCACCCATTCCCGAAATCCCATGGTTTGATTTTTTCTTTACCATCACCATCACCTCCTATACTTTAGCATTTCCTCAAACTATGAATAAAACATGGATTGGAAATTTTTTTTGCGATAATAAAAAGCAAAGTTCTTTCAAAAAATAGCTTTTAAAGAGGAATTATTTTTATTTTGTTTTTGATTTAATGGCAAAAATAAAATATTACAATAAGAAAATCTTATCATAAGC